>NZ_JBFUGK010000003.1:0-178834 GCF_056402935.1 Polaromonas sp. P3_B1 | reverse complement strand
ACCTCACGCAGCACTTCCTCATCCTTGAGGATCTTGCGATGCCCCAGGCCTTCGGTGGCCAGCAGGCGCGCGCCGGCAATCGCTTCGGTGTAGGCCACACCGTCGGCGAAGCGGTTGATGCTGTCCTGCCGGTCATGCACCACCAGCGTAGGCAGGCTGATGCGCGGGCCGACCGCGGCGGGCTCGAACTGCGGCATGAGAATGCCCTCGCGCGCCTCGATGCGCCGCTGCATGGCCGCGCGCGTCGCTTCACGCAGGCCGAACACATGCGCGAACAGCCGTGTGTATTCCAGCGGCGAGGCCGGCGGCGCCAGCAGCACCAGGCGGCCGGCCGCCAGCCCGCGGCTGGCCGCGTAAGCCCCGGCGTTGGCGGCGAGCGAATGCGCCACCACCGCGCGCAGCGTGTGTCCCTGCTGCTGCAAGCGCGCCGTCACGTACTCCAGCACGCGCGCAAATTGCGGCAGGTTGCTGACCGAGCCGCCGCTGCGGCCATGCGCCGGCATCTCGACGATGAAAGGCCGCAGGCCCTGCGCGCTCAGGCGCTCGGCCAGCGCCAGCATCTGGCCCGCATGGCCGCCCCAGCCGTGCACCAGCAGCACCACCGGGCCGTGCGGTGCGACGGGGCGCGAGTACAGCGTGAGGCTGGCATCTTCAAACGGCCATTGTTCGATGTGCCAGTCGGGGCTCCAGCCGCGGCGCCGGCTGATCCACTTGGGCGGCAGCGGCGTGCCGAACAGCCGGTAAGCCGCGCGCACGGCCAGCGCCGGCCACAGCTGCTGGGAAGCGCCCAGGCCCCAGCGGAAGATGCGCGTCAGCGGGATGGCGTTGTAAAAGGCTGTGGTGGCTTGCAGGGAAGTGCGTGTCATGGCGGGGGCCCTTTCGTCGCGGCTGTCTTCAGTACCAGACCCAGTCTTCGTTGCTGCGCGGCAGGCCGCGCAGTGAAGCCAACGCCGCCGTGACGGCGCGCGCGCCAAAAAATACGCCCAGGGCAATGATCAGGATCAACATGATTTCCTCATTTCTACGCACAGTCGTGCGAAATTAGAATTTACTGACACATGCGGAAATAGCGTTGCCGCTTTCTTCCGCGCTTTTTTCTAGTCTCTTATTGTGGGGAGCTCGCTTCGGTCTGGTAGCTTCGCAGCAGGCGCTTCCAGGATGCCTGGGCCCGGTCGGCCGCGCGGCTGTCGCGCAGGAAACGGGCATCGTGCAACAAGCCCATGGACAGGGCGTAAATCTCGGCCACCAGTTGCTCGGGGTCGGTGTCGGCGCGCAGGTGGCCGGCCTCCACGGCCTGGAGCACGGTGCGGCGCAAGGCGGCGCGCCAACGCGTGATCTCGCCCAGCAGCGTGTCGCGCAGCTCGCCTTCGCGGTCGTCCAGCTCGAAAGCGCCGGCGGTGTAAATACAGCCCGACTGGATCTCGACGTCGCGCATGCGCACAATCCAGCGCTGCACGATCGTGTCCAGGCGCGGCAGGCCCTTGGGCTGCTGCATCGCGGGCACAAACACATCGGCAATAAAGCGCCGGCCGAACTCCTCGATCACGGCTTTCTGCAAGGCCTCGCGCGAGCCTATGCGCGAGAACACGCCGCTCTTGGAAATCCCGATGCGGTCGGCCACGGCCTGCAGCGTGATGGCTTCCAGGCCCTCCGCGGCGGCCAGGTCTATGCCCGCGCCAATGATGGCGGCGCGAGTCATTTCGCTTTTCTGGGTTTTGGCGTCCATGGCGCGGATATTAGCACGATTGTGCGAAAGCACAATCCCCTCCTGGAAATCCGGTCTTGGACGCCCTTGGACGCTTTTTTTAACAGGCGGCCACGCAATCGATCTCAATGTCAAAGTTGCCCGGCCAGGCAAGCACGCAGACAAAAATCCGGGCCGGCGGGTCTTTGGGAAAGTACCGCGCGTAAATGACATTGACCGCCGCGAACTTCTCGACCGAAGTGCAATAAACATGGCATTTAAGCACCTGACCCAGCGAGGAGCCCGCCGTTTCCAGGCAGAGCTTCATCTGCTCCAGTACCAGTTCGGTCTGGCGTTCAATGGGAGCGGCTATGACTTCGCCCGTGGCAGGATCAAAAGGCGGCAGGCCGGATACGTAGACGGTGTCGCCATGGCGCGTGAGCACAGAGGTGGGCGCTTTCCATCGCTCCAGCCAACCGGATAGGGGTTCGACGCGAATGATCTCTCTGGCCATGGTGACGCTCCTGTTGGGGGTTTGCAAGGGACTCCCCCTTTGTAATCGGCAACAGCATGGCGATGCTTCGCGCGAGGACGAAGCGTCATTCACGAGTCGCCGATGCTTGCGCTTATATTGGCAACCGGCTTGTGCGCGGTGACCCGAACACCAGACGTTGCGGGCTGAAATCGGATTCATTTAAAACAATCAGAGGGAATTCGCCATGTTCATTGTTTGGGGAAAAAAAGCCGTCTTTAAAAAGCTTGGCTATGTCGCTGACTTTTGCACCATTTGCCGTTGCGCCCAGCCGTTTCTTGTCCGCCGAATCGGAATGGCGGGACATGTCTACTACATCTCCGCCGGGGAGGGCGAACTGGTTGGGTATGACCGGACCTGCCAGAGCTGCCAGACGTCCTACCCGGCCGATCCCGCGAGATACCAAAGCATGGCAAAAAAGCCGGCATCGCTGCGGGAACTGATGAAGCAGACTTTTCCGGGTTTTGCCGACGCGTGGGCAGACAGGCTCGCGCTGGAAGAGCAGGTGAAATCTTCTCCCATGCTGCTTGCCGCCGGGCAGCGAAAAGACCTGTTGCGCGAGGCCTTCCTGGCGCTGTCTCCCAAAGTCGAAAAACGTTTTGCCGCGACGCATATGGACAAGGAGGTCGGCTTTGCCGCCTTGGGCGCCATCGGCCTCCTGATCACCGTGCCCGCGCTGACGCGCGCGGTCGCTCCGGCCCACGCCGAGGAAGCGGTACTCCTGGCGCTGGCGGTTGGCATCGCCCTGGTGATCTGGCAAATCGCCGTGTCCGGCAGACGCTTCATGCGACGCGACGTGGTGCCTGCGTTGGTGAAGTCCCTGAATCCCTTGCGTCCCAAAAGTGAAGAGATCGCCGGGATACTGGCGGAACTGAAATTGCACGGGCACAAGATGGGCGCCAAGCTGAAAGCCGCAGACCTGCTGGAAGGCCTTGGCGCCGCGCCGGTGGTTCTCGCCGCCTGACACAGCGAGCCATCCACGCCCGCTAAGGGCGATTTTTGGCGGCTGCGGCCGACTCTTTGGGCCGCAGCCCCACCGCCGCCCTGGCCAGGGCATCGGCTTCACGGTTGCGATGGCGCGGAACCCACACCAGCCGCACTGACGCGAAAGTCCGCAACTCGGAACGCACCTCGTCAAACAGCGCGGCCAGGCGTACAAAGGGTTCAAGGGCAGTCCCCGCCAGCTGCCCAACCACCACACTGTTGTCGCAGTGGATCACCAGCGCGGTCGCCCCATGCCGCCTGGCTTCCTGCAGCGCCGCCATCAATGCGCGCAGCTCCGCCTCGTTGTTGCAGCCACGGCTCTCGGCCTGGGTAGACAGCGAATGCCGCGTGCCGTCAGGCGCCGTGAGTACCGCGCCCAGGCCCATGCGGCCCGGGTTGGGCACGGCGCTACCGTCGCAGTGAATCGTCCAGGAGTCCTTGTTCACGAGGCGCTTTCAGGCGTGCGTCCCGCAAGCCCGGGCGGCCTATTTCCAGCCCGGCAGTGCCGGTTCGCAGGCGACTGCGGACGGGTCGGCCACGGCCGGTGAGGGAACCGACATCAACCATCCGCGCAGTGTCCTGATCACCTGGCGATCACAGGCCTGGCTGAGGACCTGCGCCCGCTCCATCTTCTCCGCCTCGCCCTCGCGATAGCGCACTGTGCGAAAGGCGGGCGCATCGCCGGCGGCGGGGCTGGCCGGCTCTTGCAGTGCCAGCGCCAGGGAATGCGCCAGCAGGCTTGCGCTTTCAGCCTTGAGCGCCGCACCCGCATCGTCCTTCCAGTAGCGCTCCATGTCCGGCGCCATCCGGGGCTGGGACACCACGCGCAGGATGGACTGAGAGAGCGGCTTGGTCATCTCACCGGGGGCATACACCGATACGACGTTGTCCAGCACCAGGGCGCGCTGGTCCTGTGTCATTGAGAACAGGGGCAGGCTTTGCACCACCCAGCCCGTGCCGCAAGCCTGTGCCGCAGTGGCCAGCGTCTTGGTGCCGCCCCATGGCGTTTTGTCCAGCGCCGCCTGCATCAGCTCCGCGTGCTTGTACTCTTTCAGTACCGGCCGGTAAGGCCTCAGCACCACATCGGCCTTATCCTGCAATGCCTGCTTCGCGCGGTCGATCCGAGAGTCCGCCAGCAAACCGTGCGTGATGATCGCCGCCGCGAATATGCCCGCATTGGGTCCGGGATACAGCGTGAGGTTATCCCGGCCCGCGGACATATCCATGCCGGCCAAGCCCCGGTAAGCCACCGCCTCTTCCTTGGGCAGGCACAGCGACCATGCTGCATCGGCCGGCATGGCGTAAACCGGCGACAGGCCCAAGGCCGCGAAGCCGATGGCGGCCATCCCGAGGAAGGTTGCTAGCCGGGATTTCATCGGTGTTGTTCAGTTCGTCAGCGGTCGCAGGAAGTTGTCCTTGCCGACTTCCAGCGCCTGGTAATACGCGTTGGTGAGGCCCGGAAACGCCGTGGGCTCATCCCATTTTCCGTCGGCGTTTTTTGTCACGTAGACCGGCAGGTACCACTCATAAGTGTTGGTGCTGAGATTGACCATATAACCCGTGCCGCGCACAAGCGCCCTGGGGTCGGTGGTGGCGATGTAGCCTGAATAGTTCCGGACAAAACCCAGGGAGTGAACTTCGAGCACCAGCAGGCTGTCGACCCCGTACTTCTGCTTGAGCGGCGTGAAATCCTTGCTCGCGACGTTGCGGGTGCCCGAACTGGTGTCCGGCAGGGTCTTGATGTCCAGCGGCTCATCAATGACGACGGCATTGATCCCTTTCTGGCGCAAGGCGGCTGCGGCCTTGTCCTTCAGGCTCGGCAGGTCTTCCAGGGCCAGGGTGGCCGCGTGCTTGTTCAAGGTGGAATTGGCCGCGTTGGCCGTGACGATGCACAGCAGGCAGATGTTCCCGTTCACCTGCACTTCCGGCTTGGGCAGCGGAGTCATGGCGACCCCGACCCGCTGGTTGTTTGACTTCAGCGCGGCCGGCGCGAAACTCACCGGCGACTGGACCTTGGTGGTGGCGCAGCCCGAGATGAACAGGGCGGTCGCAGCCCACAAAAAGGCTGAAGATCGAAAAGACATGAAACGTATCCAGGAGTTACAGACACTGGGAATATAAGCCACAGCCTGCCGGCCCGACTTGGTTTAAGGTTGCGTCCATGCTCCAGATACGCAAGTACCAAAACTGGCTGCAGGCCACACGCGGCCTGTCTTTCGACAACTATGAAGCGCTGTGGCGCTGGTCGGTGACGGACATCGATGCCTTCTGGCAAAGCATCTGGGATTACTTCGAGGTCCAGTCGCCCACGCCGCACACGGCCGTGCTGGGCAAGCGCAGCATGCCGGGCGCTGAATGGTTTCCTGGCGCACAAGGCAATTACGCGCGGCAGGTGTTTCGCCATGCGGCCGCAGCCGAAGCGGCCGGTGTACCCGCCATCCTGAGCCATGGTGAAGCCAGCCTCGCGAAGGGCGAGAAGGCGCGCGAACTGGGCTGGGCCGAGATGCGCCGGCAGTCGGCCTCGCTGGCCCTGCACCTGAAAGCACAGGGCGTGCAACCCGGCGATCGCGTCGCCGCCTACCTGCCCAACACGCCCGAGACCATGGTCGCCTTTCTCGCGACGGTCAGCATAGGCGCCGTCTGGAGTGTCTGCGCGCCCGACATGGGCACACCCGCCGTGCTGGACCGTTTTCGCCAGATCGCGCCCAAGGTGTTGATCGCCTGCAACGGCGTGCACTACGGAGGCCGCGACATGCCGCGCGACGAGGCGGTGGCCGAACTGGCCGCGGCCCTGCCCAGTGTCACGCATGTGCTGATCCACGAAATCCTCCCGTCCTCGGGCCTGTCCGCCGGCCGTGCGAGCTTCGTGCAGGCCATCGCGCGCGACGACGAACAAACCGAGGCCTTTGAGCCAATGTGGCTGCCCTTTGACCATCCGCTGTGGATTGTCTATTCCAGCGGCACGACGGGCCTGCCCAAGCCCATCGTCCACGGCCACGGCGGCGTGGCCCTGGTGGGGCTGGCGCTGCTGCGCCTGCACAACGACCTGGCGCCAAGCTACGCGGACCCGGCGAATCCCGAACGCTTTCACTGGTACAGCTCCACGGGCTGGATCATGTGGAACGTTCAGGCCGCCAGCCTGCTCAACGGCACCACCTGCTGTATTTACGACGGCAACCCCGCTGGCACGAACAAGGACAAGCCCGACTGGACCACGCTGTGGCGTTTTGTCGCGAACACGGGTGCGACTTTCTTCGGTGCGGGTGCGGCCTTTTTTGCCAACTGCATGAAGGCCGGCATAGACATCGCGCAATGCGGGGACCTGAGCCGGCTCAGAACCCTGGGAACGACGGGCTCGCCCCTTAGCGAAGACACACAGCGCTGGGGCACAGCGCAATTCGCGAAACTTGGAAACCCCAACATCTGGTGGTGCAATATCTCGGGGGGCACAGACTTCGCCGGCGCGTTTATCGGCGGCAATCGCGAGCTCCCCGTCGTCCCCGGCGAAATGCAATGCCGCGTCCTGGGCTGCGCCGTCGAGGCCTGGAACGACAAGGGAGAATCGGTCGTTGATGAAGTCGGTGAACTGGTTTGCACTCAGCCCCTGCCCTCCATGCCTCTGTATTTCGTCGGTGACAAAGACAATCAGCGCTACCTGGCCAGCTACTTCGACACCTACCCCGGTGTCTGGCGGCACGGCGACTGGCTCAAGGTCACGCGCTCGGGCGGCTGCATCATCTACGGCCGCAGCGACGCGACCATCAACCGCCACGGCCTGCGCATGGGCACCAGTGAGCTTTACAGCGCCATCGAGGCCCTGCCCGAGGTGCTGGACTCCATGGTGGTCGACCTTGAATACCTGGGCCGCGAAAGTTATATGCCGCTCTTTGTCGTTCTGCGCCCCGGCCACGAACTCAACGAGGCCATGAAGGCCAAACTCAACCAGGCCGTCAAGACCGCGCTGTCGCCGCGCTTTGTGCCCAATGAGATTTTTGCCGTGCCCGAGATTCCGCGCACGCTCTCGGGCAAAAAGCAGGAACTGCCGATCAAGAAGCTGTTGCTGGGCCAGCCGCTCGAGAAAGTCGTCAACAAGGACGCCATGGCCAACCCCGCTTGCCTGGATTGGTATGTAGCCTTTGCGCAAAAGCGCGCCGAAGCCGGCTCGCGGGGTTGAGCCGGGAAGGGCTCACACGCGCGCGCGCAGCCACCGCGCCAGGTCCATCATCACCCGCAAGCCGACAGGCGACACCGCCGTGAAATGGATGCAGGCATGAATCGCCTCCGGGTAGTGCCGGTGCGCCACCATCACGCCCGCCGCGGCCATGCGCTGCGCGAGGGCGTGGCCTTCGTCGCGCAGCGGGTCATGGCCCATGGTCGCCACCCAGGTCGCGGGAAGACCGGCCAGGCCGCCTGAATCGAGCAAGGCATAGTCGGGATGCTTCTGCGCATCGGCATCTCCGCCCAGGTAGCACGCCATAAACCATTGCATCACGCCCATGGTCAGGAATTTGCCTTCGTTCTCGGGGTAGGACGCGCTGGGCTGGTCGGGGTGTTGCGCCACCGGGTAGATCAGGCCCAAAGCGCGCACGGCCTCGGTGTTCACGCGCCGCGATGCCACCAGCGCGAGCTGCGCACCGGCGCTGTCGCCGGCCACGGCGATGCGGCTGGCGTCACCGCCCAGCGCGCCCGCATTCGCAAGCACCCAGCGCAAGGCGGCCTCGACATCGTCCGGTGCGGCGGGAAAGGGGTGCTCGGGCGCGAGCCGGTAATCCACCGCCACCACCAGCATGCCGGCGTGGTAGCACAGCGTGCGGCAAACCTTGTCATGGGTCTGCAGGTCGCCGATCACAAAACCGCCGCCATGCGCGTACAGCAGCACGGGCCAGGGGCCTGTGGTGTCGGGGCTGTACACGCGCAGGGGCAGTGGGCCGCCGGGGCCGGGGAAGCTCATGTCGCTTACCTTCCCGACGGCTGGCGCCGGCAGGCCCAATGCGTCGGCGAGCTGGCGGTAAACCTGCCGGCCGATGGCGGGGGGCAGGCTTTCCATGGGCGGGTTGCCTTGCGCGGCGGCCTGGGCCAGGAAGCCGGCCAGGCCGGGGTCCATGGGAGCTGTCTCGAGTACGGTGGGGATGGCAGGTGTGGTCATCACAGTCCTTGGTAGTTCATGGTTCCAGTGCAAGGGCCAGCGCGGAACCGGCTTTGCCGGGCCGCTGGTGGCGCCCCTTGAGGGGCTGAGAGCCGCGGCTCCAAGCCTGCCCGCGCAGGCTTGGACGGCTCGGAAGAGCCGTCGCCTCTGGCGGCGGTACGGGGCGCCGCAGGCGCTTCGGGGGGGAGAGTGTCATCGCAAGAGTCTTCCGTCGCGCGCACGCATGCCGATCTCGACGTGGTCCGAGGCCTGGTGCCGCTCGCGGCTGAACGACAGCTTGAAGCCGCCCAGGTCCAGCGCGCCCAGGCCTTCTATCGCTTCGCCCAGGCGCTGGCCGTCGGCGCGCGGGCCGGCGCGGCGCAAGGCCTCGGTGCAGACACGCAGGTTCAGGTAGGACTCCAGGCCCTCGAAGGTCAGGGCTTCGGGGCCTATATAAGCGTCGGCGTCGCGCTCGAGTTCGCGCACGATGGGCAGGCGCGCGACTTCCGGGTTCGGCACCACGCTGGTGTAGCCCACCAGCCGGTTGCGAAAGAGGCGCGTGAGCTGTGTGAGCCCCGAGGTCGACAAGGTGGCGACGGTGGACGGCACGCTGTCATAGGCCGAAGCCGGAAGGCGGCCCAGTGCGTCGAGCACCTCGTTGCCCAGGTTCATGATCAGGGCTTGCGGCGCTGTTTTTGCCGCGTCCTGGAAGGCTCTTTCAATCGACTCAAGCCGCGCATCGGCCGTGACGCGGCTGACCTGCTGGCCGCTGCGCTGCAAGGCGGCCACCAGCGCCGCGGTGCGCGCCGGCTCCGAGTCATCGGCCAGCACCGCCACTTTGGAAACGCCGATGGAGCCCAGCTGGCGCGCCAGTGCCTCGGCTTCCCGCGCATCGTCGGGCCGCAGGCTGAAGACATGGCGAACGTCGGGTGCGCGCAGCGCCGCCGCGCCCGACATCGGGCCGACCAGCGGCACGCGCAGCTCGCGCGTGGCCTGGGCCGCTTCCCCGCAGGCGCGCTCACCGAGGCAGTTGGCGATGAGCTGCGCATTGTGCTTGCGCACCAGGGTGCGCAGGTTGGCCGCCACGCGCCCAGGGTCGCCGCCGTCGTCCAGCGTCACAAGCTCCACCGGGCGCCCGAGGATGCCGCCCGACGCGTTGACGCGTTCCACATGCGCGCGGGCGCCGGCCAGCACGCGATTCGCGACCGGAAAGCCCGGGCCGGTCAGCGGCAGCGATTGCCCGATGACGATGGGTTCGGGCGCGGCATGACTTGCCGCCGCACAGCAGAACATCGCTGCGGCAAGAAAGCCGCGCATAGTGATGGATCCGGTCATACCAGTGCGCGCTTGCCGGCCGGCATGTGCAACGCGGCCGGCATGGCCGGGCGCAGCAGGAAATGCGCGAGCGCCGGCAGCAGCACCAGCGCCCCGACCATGTTCCACACAAACATAAAGGCCAGCAAGATGCCCATGTCAGCCTGGAATTTGATCGGCGAAAACGCCCAGGTGCCCACGGCCAAGGCCAGTGTGATGCCGGTCAGCAGCACGACGCGGCCGGTGAACTGCAGCGCATGGTGGTAGGCGTCGGACAGGCTGGCGCCTTCACGCATGCGGGCCAGCGTGATGCTGAGCACATAGAGCGCATAGTCCACGCCTATGCCCACGCCCAGCGCGATGACCGGCAAGGTGGCGACCTTCACCCCCATGCCCAGGCCCACCATCAGCGCCTCGCACAGGATGGAGGTCAGCACCAGCGGCAGCACCGCCACCACCACCGCGCGCCAGGAGCGGAAGGTGATCCAGCACAGGATCACCACGGCCGCATACACCCACAGCAGCATTTCGCGCATGGCCTTGCCCACCACGATGTTGGTGGCGGCCGCAATGCCGGCGCTGCCCGCCGCGAGCTTGAAGCTGACCTCGGGTGTGTTGTTGATGGCCGCGAAGCGTTCCACGCTGTCCACTACGCCGGCCAGTGTTTCGGCCTTGTGGTCCTTGAGGTAAACATAGAGGGCCAGGAAAGAGCAGCTCTGGTTGAAGAGCTCGCGTGGCGCGCGCGTCTGCACGCCGCCCAGAGCGCCTTCATTGGGCAGCAGCTCAAACCATTTGAAGTTGCCCTCGTTGTAGCCCACCATGGCCAGCTTGGAGAGCGCCGCCATGGAGTTGGTGGATTCCACGCCGGGCAGTTGTTCAAGCCGCCAGGCCAGAGCGTCCACCTTGGCCAGGGTTTCGTAGGCCGTGCATTTGTCGGCAGGCGTGGTCACCATCACCGTCAGGATGTCGGCGCTGGCCGCGTAGTGGGCGATCTGGTAGGCGTTGTCCTGGTTGTAGCGCGAGGTGGGCCGCAGCTCGGAAGCGCCCGGGTCCAGGTCGCCGATTTTCAAATGCAGGCTGATGGCGTAGCCTCCCGCGGCCATCAGGGCCGCAACGACTACTGCCGCCGTAGCCCAGCGCTTCTGCGTGAAGTGGTCCAGCAAGGCCCATAGCCACGAACGCTGCCCTTGCCGCCCCTGCTGTTCCGTTTCCTGGCGCAAACTGCGCGCGGCCGCCGCGGGCGCCACACCCACATAAGACAGCAGGATGGGAAGCAACACCAGGTTGCTGAAGATCAGCACCGCCACGCCTATGCTGGCGATCAGCGCCAGGTCCTGGATGACCTTGATCTGGATGATGACCAGCACCGCGAAGCCCACGGCATCGCAGAGCAGCGCGGTCAGGCCCGCGACGAAGAGGCGCCGGAAGGTGTAGCGCGCGGCCACCACGCGGTGCGTGCCGCGGCCTATGTCCTGCATGATGCCGTTCATCTTCTGCGCGCCGTGGCTCATGCCGATGGCGAACACCAGGAAGGGCACCAGCACCGAATAAGGGTCCAGCTCGTAGCCCAGCAAGGCCAGCAGGCCGAATTGCCAGACCACCGCCACCAGCGAACAGGCCACCACCAGCGCCGTGCTGCGCTTGCAGCGGGTGTAGCCGTAGAGCACCACCGTGGTGATGGCCAGCGCCAGCAGGAAAAACAGCAGCACCTGGTGCAGGCCTTCGATCAGGTCGCCCACCACCTTGGCGAAACCGGTCACGCGGATCTGCAGCGTGTCGCTGCCGTACTTGGCGCGCAGGGCTTCAATCTGGCGCGACAGCTCGCCGTAGTCCAGCGCCTGGCCGGTCTCGGGGTTGCGGTCCAGCAGCGGAACAAACACGATGCTGGATTTGAAGTCGCCGGCCACCAGCTGGCCGATCTCGCCCGAGCGCTCGACGTTGGCGCGCAGCCCGGCCAGGCTCGCGGGCGAGCCGTCATAGGCATCGGGGATCACCGGCCCGCCGTCCAGACCTTCCTCTGTCACCGCCACCCAGCGGGTGTTGGAGGTCCACAGCGATTTCATGAAAGGCCGGTCCACGCCGGGCAGCAAAAAGATCTCGTCATTGATCTTCTGCAGCGCGTCGAGGTAGGCCTTGTCGAAGATGGTGCCCTGGCGCGCTTCCACCACCAGCCGCAGCGCATTGGCCTGCCCGCCCAGGTCGGCCTTGTGGGCCAGGTAGTTGACGATGTAGGGGTGGCCCGTGGGAATGGTTTTTTCAAAGCTCGCGTTAAGCCGCAGCTTGGTGGCCTGCCAGCCCAGCAGCAAGGTAAGCAGCACGCAGACGGCCATGACCCAGGGCCGGTGATTGAAAAAGACGCGCTCGAGCAGGGTGCCCGAGCGCGTGTCGAAATCCTCCAGCCGCCCGATGACGGGCTGGAGATCAGGAGAGGAAGCGGAGGAGGAATCGGCGTGCATGGCTTTGAGGTGGCTGTCTTTTTTCAGTGGGCGGGCAGTTCCACGCGCCGCATGCCGCGCAGGCTCGCGAGTACCAGGGCGCCATCGGCCGCCAGCGCGACGCCGGAAACCGGCACGGGCTCGCGCGCCGGGATGCGCCGCAGCGCCGGTCCGTCCGCACCGCCCAGCAAGGCATCGCCGGCCTGGCCCAGCAGCACAAAGCCGCCGTTCGGCAAAGCCGTGCCGGCGCCGACGGCCATCGGCACACCGGTGTCCAGCTTGTCCCAGTGCAGGCCTTCATCGCTGGAGCGCCAGGCCGTGCCACGCAGGCCGTAGGCCACCAGGGCGCCGCCGCGTGTCTGCAGCAGGCCGAAAAAACTGCCCTTGTAGGGCGAGGCCAGCGCGCTGAAGCTCGCGCCGGCGTCGGTGGAGCGCAGCAGCAGGCCCTGCTCGCCGGCAACCACCAGCGTGCGGCCGCGCGCGCGCACGCCGTAGAGGTGCAGGCTTTTCGGATTCGGCAGCCGCGGCCCCAGCGCCGTCCAGCTCTTGCCGCCGTCCGTGGTGGCGAACATCAGGTTGTAGGCGCCCACTGCAAAACCGCGCTGGGCGTCGATGAATTCCAGATCAAAAAACGGTTTGTCCGCGCCTTCTTCGACCAGGYGCTGGGCCTGCGCCACGGCGGCGGCATCGCCCGTGCGCTGGGCGGCCTGCTTCACGAGTTCCGCCGCCTGCACGCCGTCGAGTTGTTTGTGCCAGCTGGCGCCGGCGTCGTCGCTGCGCAGGATGACGCCCAGGTGGCCGGCGGCCCAGCCGGTGCGCGCATCGGCAAAACACACGGCCGTCAGGCTGGCCTGCACCGGCACTTGCGCCTGCCGCCAGCTCGCGCCGTGGTCGTCCGACAGCAGCACCGTGCCGCGCTCGCCGACGGCCACCAGCCGGTCACCGGCCCGCGCCACGGCCAGCGTGGCCGCGCCCAGTGCCTTGGGGGTGATCAGCGCGGCCTGCGACAGCACGGCCGGCACGCTGGCCGCCCATGCGGGAAGCATCGCCGCGCCGCCCAGCAGGCCCGCCAGGGCGGCCTGCCGGCGCGTGACTCCGGCCATCAGCGCGCGCCTTCGCTGGAGAGGGATTCGGCGCTGAAGAAGGAGCGCGGAATCGGCGGCTGCACCTCGTACTGCTTGGGTAGTTCGTTTGAGGCCATGTTCAGGTAGTAGGCGCCGGTCTGCATGTCATAGCCGCCCCACAGCACGACGTTGCTCACGGCCGGGATGTCCGGCGCGGTCAGCATCAGCGCGTAGTTGGTGCGCCAGAGCTGGCCCTTGGCGTCCCAGCCGTCGAACAGCGCGATCTGCCAGGAGTCCTCGTCGATGTAGTACTTGCGCTTGGGCACCACGTGGCGCTTGCCGGCCGCCAGCGTGGCCTCGACTTCCCAGACGCGGTGCAGCTCCCAGCGCACCTGCGCGGGGTTCAGCGTGTTGGGCGTCACCAGGTCCTCGATCTTCGCGGAGGCGGCGCGGTTGTTGTTGTAGGGTATGTAAATCTCCTTCTTGCCCACCAGCTTGAGCTCGTGTTTGTCGATGGGGCCGAACAAGGTGAAGGCCTCATCGAACAGGCCTATGCCCGAGGTCACCGAGTCGGGCGTGTCGTAGGCCACCGAAGGCGCCTTGCGCACGCGGCGCTGGCCCACCAGGTACTGCCACAGGCCGCGCGGCGCGGCTTCCGACACGCCGTCGAGCGCCAGGATGGCCTCGCCCGCCTTGGAGCCCGGCGCGTTGACCACCAGCTTGCCGTACTGGTAGTAGCCGTCGAACTTCTCGGCGCTGCCGTCCTTGTCGTAAAAGGCCTGGCGTATGGTTTGCGTGCCGCCCGAGGCCATGGTGCGCTTGCCGTCGGAGGTCACCACCCACACGCGCATGGGCATGGCGAAGTTGCCGCCGCGCCAGGCCGTGCGCTGGTTCCACATGGCTTCATAGCCGTCCTTGGGGATGGGGAAGGGCGTGCCGCCGAAAGCGCCTTCCATGCCGTAGCCGCCTTCTATGGTCTTGGCCCGGGTGGCGTTCTTGAAGGTGTTGTCGTACACCGACTGCGGCGCCGCCGCCGTGCGATGCGTGGGGTAGACGTCGATGCGGAAGTCGGGGTACTTCTTCATCAGCGCCTGCACGCCGTCGGTCAGCTTGTCGGCATGCTGCGCCATGTTTTTGGCGTTGATCGACAGGAGGGGTTTTTCGCTGGGGTAGAGGTCGGGCCGCGCATCGCCGTTCTTGTAGCCTGGCGTGGCCTTGGTGAGGCCCCCTTCCCAGGGCGGGATGCTGCCGTCCTTGTTGCCGGCTTTTTCGGCGCCCATGGGGGTCAGGGTGGATTTGAGTTTGGCGGCTTCTTCGGCGGTGACGGCGGCCTGGGCGGACATGGCGCCGGCCAGCAGGGCTGCCATGAGCAAGGAGTGTTTTGCGGTCTGCTTCATGATGTTTGTCTCTGGAATGGTTTTTAGAAAGTACGGGAAGCGGTGAAGGAAACGTAGTTGCGGTCTTTCAGGCTTTGGCCGTAAGACAGCATGCGAGTGGGGGTGCTCGGGTCGGTCACGGTCAAGGTGTTTTCCTTGCCGAAGAAGGCCGTGTAGTTCAGCGCGAAGTTCCAGACGTTCTGGTATTTGCCCTTGATGCCTATGCTCACGTCGCCCGCCTTGCTGGCGCCGCCGGCGAAGTTGATGACGGCAGACGAACGGCCACCGAAGTTGTAGCCCAGGCCCAGCGGAATGGACAGGTCCAGGCCGGGCAGCACCTGGAAGTACTGCGGCTCAAAAATCATGCGGAAGGCCGCGGCGTCGCGCGTGGCATTCGGGTCCAGCCCGCCGAAGCCGACGGCGCTGGGGTTTTTGCTCACGCTCAGCAGCCGGTTCCAGGCCAGCTCCGCCACCAGGGCGCCGCCGTCCCACAGGCTGGACTTGTTGAGCACATAAATGCCCGAGAGGTTGATGTGCGCCGTCCGGCCGGTGGCATAGCAGGGGTTGGCGGGCGAGCCGTCGCAGTTGGCCGGCGGCATGAAGGGCGCACCGCCCAGCACGGCCGGGTCGCTGGCCAGCGGCGCATTGCTGCGCAGCGAGCCTTCGAGCGCCCAGTTGAGCTGGCCTATCGAGGAGGTGACGCTGGCGCCTATGGTCTTGATGCCCTTGGCATAGACGTTGTGCACATTGCCGTTGATCAGGTCGAACACCGGCACGGCCGGGGTCTTGTCGTTGTAGCGTGCTGCGTACAGGCCGAACTCATAGTTGCTGCCGGCCGGTGCCCAGCGCAGCTGCGCGCCGAACTGGCCGCTGTCGCCCGGCTTCTGGTCACGGCTGGTGTCGGTGGGCAGCACCGGCCCGCCCAGGTAGACGCGGCCGCCGCCGATGTAGTCCTGGTTGGAGAAATAGCTGCCGACGCCGGGGATCTTGCTGGGCCGCCACTTGAGCTGGTAGTAGCCGCCCAGCGTCAGGCCTTCGGCCACCTGCAGCGTGCCCGAAATTTGTTCCACCGGCAGCAGTACTTCCTTGAACTGCCAGTTCGGCACCGAGACGATTTTGGCGATGTCCACCGGGCCCTGCGCGTTGGCGATGCCGTTCTGGCCGAAGAACACGCTCTCGCCGTACTGCAGCGCGTGTTTGCCCACGCGTATCGAGGCCGGCATGCTGCCGATGGAGCCCTTGCCCCAGACAAAGGCGTCGAGGAATTCGTCGCCGCGGCCGTGTTGGTCCCGGGTCGCGGGCACGAACTGGTTGACGGGCTGGCCGGCGAAGTTGCTGACGCCGGCCGTGCCGTCGTTGGCATTGGCGCGCAGGTACTGCGAGTCGTACCAGGCCGAATGGCTGATGCGCAGGCCCCAGTTGCTGCGGCTGTAGTCGAACTCGGTCAGCAGGTCGGCGCGGTTGGAGATCAGGCCCTTCTTGAAGTTGAGGTCGCCGTCGTTCTCATTGGTCACGCCGCCGTCGCCGCGAGCCGCCGGTGAGGTGAGCGTGGCGGACGGGTCTTTGAGCCGCCAGGCCAGGCTGTACTTGGGCGTGAAGTCCAGCCGGATCTTGGTGTCGGGGTCGCTTGAGTCCAGCTCGAAGGCATGGGCCGGCAGCGCGCAGGCCAGGCCGCAGGTCAGGGCCAGCGTGCTGAGCCTGAAGGGGGTGAATCGCTTCGTCATGATTTTTGTCTCCTCGTTATGTGTGTTGGTTGTCGTGGTGTCGTGGGTGTGGTGGCGGTCGATTGCCTGCGGGCGTATCGGTGTCAGATGTAGGTAGAGGCCAGTCCGCCGTCGACGGGGATGTTGGCGCCGCTGACCCAGCGCGCGGCATCGCCGCACAGCCAGGCGACCACCGGCGCGATCTCGTCGGCAAAGCCGGGGCGCAGCATGCGGTGGGCATCGGCCTGCACGCGTTCCTGGCCCAGCATGGCCACGAAGTCGCCCAGGATGGGTGTGAACACCGGGCCGGGCGCCACGCAGTTCATGCGCACGCCCTTGCCCAGGAACCATTCCTGCGACTGCACGGCGTTCCAGACGATCAGCGCCTCCTTGAAATACTGGTAGCAGGTCGCCTGCGGCACCGGGTGGGCGCGCAGCCAGGCGGCGCCGGCTTCAAAGCCCTTGGCCGCCGCGAGTTCCTTGTGCAGGTCCAGGCGCTGCGGCCATTCGGCGCCCAGGATGGAGGCCACGTTGACGATGCTGCCGCCGCGCGGCATGCGGGCCAGCACTTTTTCCGTCAGGTGCCTCAGGCCCAGGTAGTTCACGCGGGCCACCAGCTCGCCGTCCGCCGTGCCCGGCACGCCGGCGATGTTGCACAGCGCATCGACCTGGGCCGGCAGCTGGGCCACGGCGGCGTCTATGGCTTGCGCCGTGCCGAGGTCGGCCTTGATAAAACCGTCCAGCGTCAGGCTGGGGTCGTTGCGGTCCATGCCAATGACACGCGCGCCCTGCAAGCGCGCCAGCCTGGCGGTTTCGGCGCCTATGCCCGACGAGGTGCCGGTGATGACGATGGTTTTGCCTTGCAGGCTCATCAGGCTCATAAGGCCTCCGGGGTGTGGGGATTCATGTCGCTCTCCTTGAAGTGGTGAAGTCGTGGGCTGAAGGTCCGGTTCAGAACGGGAACATGGGCGCGGTGTCCTTGACGGTCATCCACTGCCACTGCGTGTATTCCTCCCAGTCGGCCGGGCCGCCCACGCTGGTGCCGTTGCCCGCGATGCCGGGGCCGCCGAAGGGGTTGACGCAGTCGTCGTTGACGGTCTGGTCGTTGATGTGGACCATGCCGGCCCGGAGCTGCTGCCCCACCGCCATGGCGCGGCCCACTGAGCGCGAAATCACCGCGCAGGCCAGGCTGCCGGTGTTGTTGTTGGCCAGCGCCACCGCTTCCTCGTCGCTGCGGAAGGTGACGATGTTGGCCACCGGGCCAAAGGTCTCCTCGTCGAACACGCGCATGCCGGGCCTGACGCCGGACAGCACCGTCGGCTTGTAGAACAGGCCGTCGTGGGTGCCGCCGGCTTCGAGTTTCGCGCCGGCCTTGATGCTGTCCTGCACGATGGCATRCACGCGGTCGCGCTGGCGCGCGTCGATCAGCGGTCCGAGCGCGACCAGGCCGGTGGCGCCGTCGCCGACCGGCAGGTGCGTGGCCTTGGCGACCAGGCGCTGCAGGAAGGGGGCTGCGATGCTTTCGTGCACCAGGATGCGGTTGGCCGCCATGCAGATCTGGCCCTGGTGCAGGTAGGCGGCCCAGGCCGCGTTGCTCGCGGCGATGTCCAGGTCGGCATCGTCCAGGATGACCAGCGAGTTCGCGCCGCCCAGCTCCAGCGACACCTTCTTGAGGTGCTTGCCCGCGAGCTCGCCTATGCGCCGGCCCACCGCGGGCGAGCCGGTGAAGGCGATCATGGGCACCAGCGGGTCGGTCACCAAAGCCTCGCCGGCCTCGGCATCGCCGGGCAGCACATGCAGCAAGTCCTTGGGCAGGCCGGCCTCCGCAAAAATGCGCGCGATCATCAGGCCGCCGGTCACCGGCGTGCGGGTGTCGGGCTTGATCACCACCGCATTGCCCGCGGCCAGCGCCGGCGCCACGGCGCGCAGCGTCAGGATCAGCGGAAAGTTGAACGGCGAGATCACGCCCACCACGCCGTGCGGCATGCGCCGGGCAATGCTGGTACGCCCCGGCACGCTGGGCAGCACATGGCCCTGGGGCTGCAGCGGCATGGCCGCGGCCAGGTGGCAAATCGTGATGGCTTCGCGAATCTCATGCTGGCCCTTGGGCAGGATGCCGCCGGTTTCGCGTGTCGCATACAGCGCGAGCTCGTCGAAGTGCTGCTGGAACAGCGCGCCGGCGCGGCGAAAGACCTCGGCCTTCTCGCGCGGAGGCAGGGCGGCCCAGGGCTTTTGCGCATTCGCCGCCGCCCGCGTGGCCGCAGCGACGTCCGCCGCATTGGCGATGCCCACGGTACACATCACCTTGCCGGTCGCGGGCTCGACCACGTCACGCTTTCCGCCGCCCAGCGGCGCGCGCGCCGCCGCGGAAAAATCCAGAAATGCCTTCGCGTCGGATACACCCATTTGCTTTGTCCTTACGGTTGTTGGATCGGTTGCTTGATCAGCTCGCCACATCGGCGCGTTGTGGCTGCTGTATCGCAATGCATGTACCAGCGCGGCATGCCGGGGCCTGCTTGAGGCGCGGAGCCGGGCGGTTTCTCATTGGGAAAACCGGGACATACCCTAGGTTCGATTGCTGCGGCGCAGCACATGGAAAGCCCTGAGATTGATTTGATCAAATAGTTATAAAGTAAAACTACTTTTTCACCATTTGATCAATCCAAGGAAACTGCCATGGGTGTCTCTGATCGCATTTCGCTGGCCGAAGTGGCCCGGGCCACCGGCGTCGCGCTGGGCAGCTTCGACAGCGCATCGGTGGCCAAGGCCCTGGGCGGTTTTGCCAGCACCCACATAGGCGGCGACACGCATCCGACGATCGCCGACATCAGCGAATGCCTGTTCTTCTCGCCGGGCGACGGGCGCATCTGGCTGCAGGACCAGCGCATGGTGCTGCTGCATACCGAGGCGCTGGGTTCCATGCGCCGAGAGATGGTCGACAGCCTGGGCATCGAGAAGGCGCGCGGCCTGTTCACCCGCGCCGGTTATGTCAGCGGCGCGCGCGATGCCCAGCTGGTGCGCAAGCACTGGCCCGATGCCGACCCGCCGGCCGCCGCCATGGCCGGCACGCGCCTGCATGCGTTGGAGGGCGTGGTGAAGGTGGAGCTGGTCAGCGTGACCTACGATCCCGACACCAGCGGCTATGAGGGCGAGTTCATCTGGCACAACTCCAGCGAGGACGACGAGCACATCGCCGCCTACGGCATAGGCGGCTCCCCGGCCTGCTGGATGCAGGTGGGTTACGCCACGGGTTATGTCAGCACACTGTTCGGCCGCCTGATCGTGTTCCGCGAAACCATGTGCCGCTCCATGGGCCAGGCGCAGTGCCGCGTGGTCGGCAAGTCCGCCGACAAATGGGACAACATCGAAGAGGACATGCGCTACCTGAACGCGAGGGAGTTTGTCGACACCGCGGCTTATGCGCGCAGCGAAGCGGGCCCGGCCGACCTTGCGCCCAGCGAAGCGCCGGCCGGCGACGCGATGGTGGGGGCCTCATCGGCCTTCAACGCGGCCTGCCATCAGCTGAGCCGCGTGGCACGCACCACCGCCACCGTGCTGTTCACGGGAGAGTCCGGCGTGGGCAAGGAAAAATTCGCCAGCATGCTGCACCGAATCAGCCCGCGCAAGGACCAGCCCTTTATCGCCGTGAACTGCGCGGCCATCCCGGAAACGCTGATCGAGTCCGAACTGTTCGGCGTGGAGCGCGGCGCCTACACCGGGGCCAGCCATTCGCGGCCTGGCCGCTTTGAGCGCGCCAGCGGCGGCACCCTGTTCCTGGACGAAATCGGCATGCTGAGTTTTGTGGCGCAAGGCAAGCTGCTGCGCGCCCTGCAGGAAGGCGAGGTCGAGCGCGTGGGCGGCACGCGAGGCATCGCGGTCGACGTGCGTGTGGTGGCCGCCACCAATGAGGACTTGCGCCAGGCCGTGCGCGAAGGCCGGTTTCGCGAAGACCTGTTTTTCCGGCTCAATGTGTTTCCCATCCACCTGCCGCCGCTGCGCGAGCGGCGCGACGATATTCCGCTGCTGATGAGCCATTTCCTCAATCATTACCGGCGCAAGCACGGCTGCAACACCGGCGGCTTCACGCAGGCCTCGGTGCGCACGCTGCTGAACTATGACTTTCCGGGCAACATCCGCGAACTGCAAAACCTCATCGAGCGCGCCGTGATCATGGCCGATGCCGACGGCTTGATCGACGTGCACCACCTGTTCACAGGCGGCGAGACCTTGAGCGCCGAGGTCATGACCTTGCGGATGCAGGGCAGCTCGGGCACCCTGAACTTCGAGGGCGCGCCGGCCTGCGCCAATCCTGTTTTTGCGGGCGCCGCCGTTTCGCCGCAATCGCTGGAGCAAACCGAACGCGACACGCTGGATCGCGCGATCTCCGCCTGCCAGGGGAATCTTTCGGCGGCGGCGCGGCGGCTCAACACCACACGGGCGAAGCTGGCCTACCGGGCCAGAAAACACCGCCTGATTTGAGTCATAGGGTCGCTGGGCGCGGTGCCTATTGAAGGTGTCTCAAAAACCGAGGATTCGAACCCCAGATGCGCGGCGGCTTACTGTAGATTTCAAAAGGTTCAAAGGACAAACGAGGCCACCACAATGCTCTAACGCTGAGCACAAAGTCGTTCAAGGATTTCCCGACTGAACTGCCATCAGCTCTTCGCCAAGTTCTCTAAGACGAACTACGAGTTCATTCATCCTCGTCGATGGGTCAGGATTTCCGGTATCTTCAGCATCTTTTTTCGCGCGAAGCGCACGAGTAATCGCCGTATCCGTTAAATTTCTTTCCGATAAATACGCATAGTTGCCTTTACCACCTTTCTTATATTCGGGCCACTTGGCCAATACCAAGCCAAGCATCTGGTCTCCTGCTGATTTCTTGCCTGCAGCGATGACCGCTCCACGACTATATGTAAAGTGCAAAAGAATCCAATACTCAAAGCATGGATAGGAATAAATACTCTTCATCCGTCGAGATCGGTGCTGACTGATCGCCTTGACGGTTTCGTCAAAAGTTTCGTGTACATCTCGATCAAAAACGCAAAAAATCTCGTCAAACGCGCCGTCCTCTTTCCATCGAGTATCTGCATATTCATACACAGACTTTGGAGAGGAGTCGCACTCTTTTCCAGCAATCTCCACTATTGCAGCAGTAAGCCCGAGTGACTTGCAAAGCTCACGCAAATAGTGCGGCTCAGTTTTTTCGCCCTCACAAGCAATTAAGACTCTCGAGAACTCCTTGATACCGCGCGATTGACGTCGCAGGTCCCTTGCACTCCGAGGTTTTCCTGGAACATAGGCCATCGGCGATGGTCCTATCGCGTTAGCAAGGGGGTAGCACCATATCTGCCCTGCAGATACCGATCCTCAAATGCATCATCCTCGCGCCCCTTAAAGTCATGCAAAGAATAGAGGTTAGAAGCGCGCCCTCTATCGGCGGCAACAAAAAACACCTGATCGCGACGAAGTAACTTCGACTTCATAACCGTAGCGTCGTGCGTTGTGAAAATCAACTGTGCTTTAGATTTAGTTTCGGAGAGCTTTCTTATAAGCTCCCAAACGACTAGGGGATGCAAACTTGAATCCAATTCGTCAACGACCAAAATCCAGTCCTTCTCGATAACATCAATCCATCGAGACGCAAAACCGAATAAGGCCATAGTCCCACTGGACTCATCGCTGACATCGAATCTCACCATGGAGCCATCGTCAGCGCGATGCAAAAAGACCGGCTCCCTCGTGTCCTCAGGAGTTTTCCCCTTAAACAAGGTCTCGATTGCCTCTTTCGACAACACCTTAGTCACCGTCTCAAAATCATACGGGCGCTTGGTGATCTCGATATCAGCGATAGGGATATCAAAACTATTCAAGAAATCAATAACCTTCCTACGGCCCTCCGGCGTCTCGCATCGAGTGGAGGTAAGTCCTTTATCAAAGGCCCCTGTACCCGTAACACGCAATCGACGAGAAAACCATTTAAAGGGCAGGCGCAGTTGCTGAAACTCCTGGCTACTAGCCTGTACAACTCTCGATATGTAAAGTGTTTTAGCTCCCGTTTGTGCTGCCCAATCTTTGCGGAGGCGGCCACCTTCTAATTGATTGCCGAATTCATAGTCATCCCGCAGAGACTCATTGTCAAACCAACGCCGATACAGTTGCTGAGCTCTAGCCTTCGGATAACTGATCAACCATTCACTTGTAATTCGTTCTTGATTGGCCGTAAAGCCAAATTGATATCTGATGTCCTCTTCAATGAACTCTACTTCGAACGATGAATCTTCCTTCGCGCTCAATTCATTGAGACGAAAAGGCTGAACATCGATCAACTCCTCGGGACCTGCCGATGCTGACCTCATGACAGTTGTCTCAAMAAAATGAAGCGCCTTGATTAAATTGCTTTTACCAGACGCATTCGGCCCAAATATGGCGGCACAACGTAAGAGTTCTGGCGCCCCCTTTTCTGAGATGCCAGGATCAAACGTATTCTCCCCACGCTTTTTCCGTAGCGCTTTGGAGGCAATCATTGAAAGCGTTTGAGGCTTTCTGAACGACCGAAAGTTTGAGACGGTAAATTGAATAAGCATGAGATTCGGTTGATATTTTGCGGATTTCCCGCAGATTTTGGCATGAAACTGGCAAATTCARGATATTCAGGTCTTTTTTTGCGTTCGCAGTGGCGAAATTTAACGAGAAAGAGGAGGAAGTGTTGTGTGACGATTGCATACGTCACCCGGCCTGGCCGCCCCCTTTGGTGCCAGTCGTCTTGCTTTGTGTCACGTCGGCTGCGGGCGCCAGACCTCGCCTCGTGGAAAAAAGGGCTGCCCTGGTCGCCGCTGAATCCTTCCGCAAGACCCCGTCTCGGTGCGAGGGGCACTTGTGGGGGATTCTTAAAACAGCGGCAACCGGGGCAGCCCGGTTTTTCTTGTTGAATTACCAGCACCCCTCCGCCCCTTACTCGGGGAAACGAAGAAGCCCGAGCGAGAGGATGCTTTCCCCCTCGTTCATCAATTTGCTTTGGAGATTTCCATGACCGCTGTCACTACCGAGATCGTTTCTGCCGTTCCTGCCGTTTCGCATGCAGAAAAGGGTGTACAGGGCGGCGAAAGCCTGTCTATGGCGCGACACTGGCCTCGGTGCCTGGTTTGCCGGCCTGCTCTATTCCGAGGAACGGGCGTGACCTCCCGAGTCGTTTCTCTGCCGACAGGGCGCCAGCGCCCCCAGGTAAGCCCTGACCTTTTCATCGCGCGCCAGCGTATCGAAGTCGGGCGCTTCGCTGATCGCGCCTTTCTGCACAAAGATAAAACGCTCGCAGCATTGCCGCAGGATGTCCACATGGTAGGGCTCGTTGGGGTGCAGGCATAAAAACACCAGCCGGCCCTTGGCCTTGAGCTTCGCGAAGAAGTCCAGCATGAAGCCGATGTAGCCGTCCTGTGTGTTGAACTGCGGCTCATCGAACAAATGCACCAGCGGTGAATCGCTTTGCGCGTGCGCCAGCATGAAGTCGGGTTTGGTTTTTTGAAACGACCGCACCTGGTAGGACTGGTGGTAGTGAATCGCCAGGCGGTCGCGCTCGCGCGTGCGCACCTGGTGGATGTCCTGGCCGTTCACCAGCACGCGGCCGGCGCTCGGCAGGTTGCTGCCGGTGATGAGTTCGAACAGTGTGGTCTTGCCCGAGCCGTTGGGGCCCATGACACCGACCACGCAGGGCTTGTCAACTTCAAAGTCGGCGTTCAGCGAAAACGTGGTGGTCTTGCGGAACACGCCGCGCTGGTATTGCTTGGCGACGTTCTCGACGCGTAACAGTGGATGGCTGCTCATGCTGCTCAAACTCCCAAAAGCTGCCGGCACAAGGCGGCGTCGTTGCGCAATTCGGCCGCGGGGCCCTCGTGGACGATCACGCCCTGGTTCATGACATAGGCGCGGTCGGCCACCGCCAGCGCGCTTTGCACGTTCTGCTCGACCACCAGCACCGCAATGCCTTCGGTCTTGAGCCGGCTGATGGTTTTCATCACGTCCTGCACCACCTTGGGCGCCAGGCCCTGGCTGGGCTCGTCGAACAGTACCAGGCCGGGCGAGCCCAGCAGTGCGCGCGAGATCGCCACCATCTGCATCTCGCCGCCCGAGAGGTTTTCGCACTCGCGGTGCATCAGGTATTCGAGCGCGCTGAAGATTTCAAAGCACTCCTTTTCATGCCAGGGCCGGAAACGCGTGGCCTTGCGCGCGATGGCCAGGTTGCGCGCCACCGTCAGCGTCGGGAAGATGCGGCGGTCATCGGGCACCCAGCCCATGCCGGCCTTGGCGATTTCGTGCGTGGGCATGCGCGTGATGTCGCGCGCATCAAACGCGATGCTTCCCTTGCGCGGCGGCGTCAGGCCCAGCACCGAGCGCAGCAGCGTGGTCTTGCCCGCGCCGTTGGGGCCCAGCAGCGCCACCACTTCGCCCGCGCCGACTTTGAGCGACACGTCGAACAGTACCTGCGTTTCGCCGTAGAAGGTGTCTATGCGCTCCACGGCCAGCATGTCCTGCTGCTGCGCAACGGTGTGGATGGCGGGTTGGAGGACGGCGCTCATGCCAGCGCTCCCAGGTTGGAGCGGCGCACCCATTCGTTCTCGCGCAACTGGCCGGGTGTGCCCTGGCTGATGACCTGGCCCCAGTGGATGACCGAGATCTGGTCGGCGAGCTTGAAGAGGAAGTTCATGTCGTGTTCGATGATCACAATGGTCAGCTGGCGCTTGAGTTCTTTCACCAGCTCCATCAGGCGCGCCGTGCCTTCGGCGCCCAGGCCGGCGGTGGGTTCGTCGAGGAAGAGCATGCGTGGCTCTGCCGCCAGCGCGACGCCGATCTCCAGCGCGCGCCGCTCGCCGTAAGACAGGCTGCTGGCCGGCGTGCGCTCCTTGCCCTTGAGGCCCACGCGCTCGAGGATGGCGGCAGCCAGCTGCTGCGCTGTGCTGTCGGCACCCAGGTCGCGCCAGGGGTTAAAGCCTTGCCTGCGCACATGCGGCGTGGCCACCAGCACGTTGTCGAGCGCGGTGTAGCTGTCGAACAGATTCATGATCTGGAAGGAGCGCGACACGCCCTTGCGCGCGATCTCGCGCGGCGAGAGGCCCGTGATGTCTTCGCCCGCAAAGGTCACGCGGCCGCGGTCGGGTTTGTAGCGGCCCGTCAGCACATTGAAGCAGGTGGTCTTGCCCGCGCCGTTGGGGCCCATGATGCCGTTGAGCTGGCCCTCTTCGAAGCTGAGTGTGATGTCTTGCAGCACCACCTGGGCGCCGAAACGTTTGGACAGGCCGCTGGCCTCAAAGAGCTTCACAGCGCACCTCCGGCCGGTGCGGTCTTGGCGGTGACCGCGCGCCGCGGTCTGGCCTTCCAGGCCTGCCAGGCACCGGCAATGCCTTCGGGCTTGAACAGCACCATGGCCATAAAGACCAGGCCGTACCAGAGCAGCCAGGTCTCGGTGTAGGCGCCTAGCAGGTCGCGCGCCAGGATAAAGAAGGTCGCGCCTATGACCGGGCCCCAGAAGCTCACCAGCCCGCCGCCTATCAGCACCATCATCACCACAAAACCCGAGTTGTGCAGGCTCATGACGTTGGGGTAGGCCGACTGCTGCGCCATGGCGAACAGCGCGCCGGCCAGGCCCGCCACCGCGGTGGAGATCGTGAAGGCCAGCCATTTATAGAGCCAGACGTTGTAGCCCACAAAGGCCGCGCGTGTCTCGTTCTGCTTGATGGCGCTGAAGATGCGGCCCAGCGGCGAATGGATGAGCCGCCACAGCCCCAGCAGCACCCCCGCGAACAGCGCCAGGCAAAAGAAGAAGAGGGCGTTGTTGCCCGACAGGTTGAAAGACACAAAGCCGAAATCGGCCGGCAAGCGCTTGATGTTGAGCAGGCCGTCTTCGCCGCCGGTGACGGTGTGCCATTTGTTGGCGACAAACCAGAACACCTGGCCGAAGGCGATGGTGAGCAGCGCGTAATAAATGCCGCGCCGGTGCGAGATGAACAGCGCCACCAGCGCGCCCAGCGCCGCCGTGACCAGCACCGCGCCGGCCAGGTCGAACCACAGGTTGGGCCAGACCCTGAGCTGCAGCAGGCCGAAGGCATAAGCGCCCGCGCCGAAAAACGCACCGTGGCCGAAGGAGGGCAGGCCGGTGAAGCCCAGCAACAGGTTGTAGCCCAGCGCGAACAGCACCCAGATCATGATTTCCAGGGCCAGGTATTGGTAGAGACCGACACGGCCCACCCACAGCGGCGTGGACAGCAGCACCAACAGTGTGGCGAGCATGGGCAAGGGAATCAGCGGCGCGCGGCCGGAAGCGAGTTGCATGGGGATCTTGTCTCTCTTGGGTTTTCTGGGTGAAGGAAAAGCGCTGAAAAGAATGCCGAAAAAGAAAGCCGAAAAAGAAGCTGGACAAAACAGAATATACGTTCTAATATTTAAACAAGCAAGAACATTTATTCTAATTTGATGCGGCGCCGGCCCAACCGGTTCACCGCCAATCCCCGAGGCGGCAACGATATATGGACTCTGCAAGTAATTACGAAGAACTCAAGGCGCTGATAGGCCGGACTTACCCGGACATGTCCAAGCAGCTGCAGCGCATCGCGCGCTTCGCGCTGGAGCAGCCCAACGAGCTGGCCCTGGGCACGGTGGCCACGGTGGCCGAGGCCACCGAGGTCCAGCCCTCGGCCATGATCCGTTTTGCCAATGCGCTGGGCTACGGTGGTTTTTCCGAAATGCAGCAGGTGTTTCGCGGCCACCTGCTGGAGCGCTCCGACAGCTACCGCGAGCGCATAGACCAGCTGCGCCGCAAGCAGCTCAACGGCGAGCGCGCGCCGGCCGGCGTGCTGCACCAGCTGGTGGGCGAGTCGGTGGCCGAACTGGGCCATCTCGAGGAAAGCATTGCCCAGGCCGACCTGAAGGCCGCCGTCAAGCTCATGGCCTCGGCGCCGCGTATCCATGTGCTGGCACAGCGCCGCGCTTTCCCGGTGGCGGGCTACCTCGCCTATGCGCTGAGCCAGCTCGAGCTGCGCACCCATCTGCTCGACGGCACCGGCGGCATGCTGCGCGAAAGCCTGCGCTCCATCGCGCCCGGCGACGTGCTGATCGCCGCGAGCTTTCGCAACTACTCGCCCGAGGTGATCGCCGCCGCGGCGGAGGCGGCCAGGCTGGGTGCCTCGGTGATCGCCATCACCGACGGCCCGCTCTCGCCGCTCAAGGCGCATGCCCAGGTCTGCCTGGAGCTGGCCGACGATTCATCCAAACCCTTCCGCTCGTTGGTCGCACCGCTGTGCCTGGCGCAGGCGCTGGTGGTCAGCACCGGCCACCAGCTGGCCGAGCAGGGCGCGGCCAAAACGAAAACCAAGGGCAAACCGGCCGCCAAGCCGGCGCGCAAGAGGGCCGCATGAACCGCCCGCTGGACCTGATCTGCGTGGGCCGCGCCGCCGTCGACCTGTATGGCGAGCAGATCGGCGGCCGCCTTGAAGACATGCAGAGCTTCAGCAAATACCTGGGCGGCTCGCCGGCCAACACCGCCGTGGGCGTGGCGCGCCTGGGCCTCAAACCCGCCATGCTGACCCGCGTGGGCGATGAACACAACGGCCGCTTTGTGCGCGAAACCCTGGCGGCCGAGGGCGTGGACGTGAGCCATGTGGCCACCGACCCCAAGCGCCTGACCGCGCTGGTGTTTCTGGGCATCCAGGACCGCGACACCTTCCCGCTGGTGTTTTACCGCGACAACTGCGCCGACATGGCGATCAGCCCGGACGATTTCGACGCGGCCTTTATCGCCTCGGCCAAGGCGCTGCTGATTTCGGGCACGCATCTGTCGCAGCCGCTCACTTACGAAAGCTGCACCCGCGCGATGGCGCTGGCCAAAGCCGCGGGCACACGTGTGGTGCTGGACATCGACTACCGCCCCGTGCTTTGGGGCCTGACCAGCCCCGGCATGGGTGAGCAGCGTTTTGTGCCTTCGGGCGAGGTCAGCGCGCACCTGCAGACCGTGATCGGCCAGTGCGACCTGGTGGTGGGCACCGAGGAAGAAATCCACATTGCGGGCGGCAGCACCGACACGCTCACCGCCCTGCGCCGCCTGCGTGAATTGACGGCAGGCACGCTGGTCGTCAAGCGCGGCCCCATGGGTTGCGTGGTGTTCGAGGGCGCGATTCCCGATTCACTTGAGAAGGGTTTGCAGGGCCCCGGCTTTCCGGTCGACGTCTACAACGTGCTGGGCGCGGGCGACGCCTTTATGTCGGGCTTTCTGCGCGGCTGGATACCGGGCGAGCCGCTGGCGCGCTGCTGCGCCTATGCCAATGCCTGCGGCGCGCTGGTGGTCTCGCGCCATGGCTGCGCGCCGGCTATGGCGAGCTGGGAAGAGCTGCAGTTTTTTTTGGCGCACGGTTCTACCACGCGCCGCCTGCGCGAGGACGCGCGGCTGGAGCACCTGCATCGCGCCAGCACGCGCACACGCCGCTGGGAAGAACTGGTCATCCTGGCCTTCGACCACCGCATGCAGCTGGAAGAGCTGGCTGCGCGCCATGGCGCGGGCATGGAGCGCATTCCGCATTTCAAATCCCTGATCGCTGAAGGTGCGCGGCTGGGTGCCGGCCAGCGCGCTGGGGTTGGTGTGATCGTCGATGGGCGCTTCGGCGAAGACGTGCTGCCTTCCGTCACGGGTAAAGGCTGGTGGGTGGCACGGCCCGTCGAACTGCCGGGCTCGCGCCCGCTGCAGTTCGAAGCCGGCGCCGGCCTGGGCGCGGCCATGCGGACCTGGCCCGCCGAGCATGTCGCCAAATGCTTGGTCAGCTACCACCCGCAAGACCCCGCGGCCTTGCGCGAGAGTCAGCTGGCCAGCCTGGCCGACCTGCAGCGCGCCAGCGTGGACAGTTTTCACGAATTCCTCATTGAGGTGATTCCGCCCAAGGACATGGCGGCCGACGAGGACACCGTGCCGCAGGCGCTGGCGCRGATATACCAGGCCGGCATTTTTCCCGACTGGTGGAAGCTGCCGCCCGCCGCGACCGCAGCCGGCTGGGAAAAGATCGCGGCCGTGGTGGCACAGCACGACCCGCATTGCCGCGGCGTGCTGGTGCTGGGCCTGGAAGCCAGCGAGGAAAAGCTGGACCAGAGCTTTCGCATCGCGGCGCCGCATGCGATCTGCCGCGGCTTTGCGGTCGGGCGCTCGATTTTTGCCGATGCTGCGAGCGGCTGGTTTGCCGGCGCCATGGATGACGCCGCGGTCGTGAAAGACATTGCCGAGCGCTATACGCGACTGATCGCGCTGTGGGACCAGGCCAGAAAGGGCCGGCGGGCAGGTGCTTCAGCCGGTGTGGCCGAAGTCCTGGGCTGAACGGCTCAACAAGAAATACACAAAGCAAGACGGAGACAAGACATGACACCCAGAATCGGATTTATCGGCATCGGCATGATGGGCCACGGCATGGCCAAAAACCTGCTGGCCAAGGGCTTTGGCCTGACTTTCAAGGTCAATCGCAACCGCGACAATCTGGCCGACCTCATCGCCGCCGGCGCGAAAGAAGCCAAGACCAATGCCGAATGCGCGCAGGCCAGCGACATCGTGTTTATCTGCGTCACCGGCTCGCCGCAGGTCGAGGACATCGTCTACGGCAAGGACGGCCTGCTGGGCAGCGGCCGCGAGGGCCTGATCGTGGTCGACACCTCCACGGCAGAGCCAGCCTCCAGCACACGCATCCGCAAGGACCTCGCGGCCAAAGGCATCAAGCTCGTCGATGCGCCGCTGGCGCGCACGCCCAAGGAGGCCGAGGAAGGCCGGCTCAACACCATGGTGGGCGCCGAGCCGGAAGACTTCAAAACGCTGGAGCCCGTGCTCAAGGCCTTTTGCGAAAACATTTTCCACGTCGGCCCACCCGGCCACGGCCATGTGCTCAAGCTGGTCAACAACATGATGGCCATGAGCTTCGCGGCCTCGATTGCCGAAGCCTTCGCCGTCGCGGCCAAAAGCGGGCTGGACCTCAATCGCCTCTACGACGTGATCTCGGCCGGCGGCGTGAACTGCGGCATCTTCCAGATGATGGCGACCAAAACCTTGAAAGAAGGCGACGTCACCGGCTTCAAGTTCGGCATCGCCAATGCGCAGAAGGACCTGCGCTACTACACCCACCTGGCCGAGATGCTGCCCGTCAGCAGCTTGATGGGCGAGGCCGCGCACCAGAGCCTGATACAGGCCAGCAACGCCGGTTTCGGCGACAAGCTGATCGCCTCCCTTTTTGAAGCGCAGGAAAAACTCAACGACGTCAAGATCGTTCCCCGTTAAGCCGACCCGTTCGAACCATTCACAAGCAGGAGACAAACCATGAGCGAGATCAACAACAAGGACGCAGCCCCCGAATCCCAACCCGACGCCACGGCCACTTCGCGCCGCGCGCTGCTCAAGCACGGCAGCCTGGCGCTGGTGGGCGCGGGCCTGTACGGCGCGGCGCCCTTTATGGGCCCCTGGAAGCACAACCACGCCTGGGCGCAGACCGGCCAGAAGAAGCCGCTGACCATTGGCCTGACCATGGACGCCTCAGGCCTCTACGCGGCCTCGGGTGCTGAAGAACGCCTGGGCGCGATGATGGCCATCAAGGAGTTCAACGACAAGGGCGGCGTGCTGGGCCGGCGCATCGAGGCCATCCACATCGACACTGAAACCACGCCGGCCACCGGCTCGCGCGTGGCCGAACGCATGATCACCCGCAACGAGGCGGCCTTCCTGATAGGCGCGGTGCATTCGGGCGTGTCCAACGCGATCTCGCAGGTGGCGCAAAAATACGGCACCGTGTTTTTGAACACCAACTCCAGCAGCCCGACCGAAGCCGGCAAGGACTGCCACCGCACCAAGTTCGTCTGGGACGGCAACGGCACCAATTTTTCGAATGCCATCGTCAAGAACGCCATCAAGGCCAGCGGCAAGAACTGGGTGCTGTTGACCAACGACTATGTGTGGGGCCACACCACATCGAAAGCAACGCGCGCCATTGTGGAGGCCAACGGCGGAAAGATCGTGGAAGAACTGCTGGTGCCGCAGAACACCCGCGACTTCTCGTCCTACCTGCTCAAGCTGCAGCAGCTCAAACCCAACGTGGTGGCCACGGCCGTGGGCGGCGACGACATCAAGGCGCTGCGCCAGCAGGTGGTGCAGCTCAAGATGAACCAGAGCATGGCCTGGATCAACAACCAGCAGGACTGGCCCGATGTCTACGGCCTGGGCCCCGAGGCCATCTTCGGCGTCTTCGGCACCACCTGGTACTGGCGCCTGAATCTGCCCGGCGTGAAGGAATTCGTCGCGGCCTACCAGAAGCAGTTCCCGGGCATGGCGATACGCGTGCCGGGCAATGTGTACCACAACAGCTACATGGCCACGCGCGAACTGCTGCGCTGCGCGGAGGAAGCCGGCACCACCAACAACATCGCGGTCATCAAGAAGCTCGAAGGCCGCAAGATGAGCGCGGCCGACCGCCTGCAGCATTACGACGCCTGGATGGACCCGGTCACCCACCAGTGCCAGCAAACCATTTATATGGCGACCTACAACGACCAGCCCGCCGAGAAAGACGACATCTTCAAGATCCTCACGCAAGCCGATCCCAAGGACGTGCAGGACAAGGATGCCGCGGGCGCCTGCAAGCTCGAGAGCTACGACGCGACGCCCAGCTACGAAGTCTGAGCGCCCGGCTTCTCATCTTTAAAGGCCGCGATGGACTTCCTGCTTCAACTGGTTCCCCACCTCGTCAACGGCATCTCGCTGGGCCTGCTGTTCGCGCTCATCGCGCTGGGCTTCATGCTCATCGTGGGGGTGATGGAAACCATCAACCTGGCGCACGGCTCGCTGTTCGCGCTGGGCATGTATTTCGCGTTGTTCCTCATCGCGCCGCAACTGGGCATGTTTCCCAACCTGCAGGCCTGGTACATGAGCCTGCCGCTGGGAACCCGCTACGGGGTGGCGCTGATTTTTGCGCCCATCCTGGTCGGCATCTTCGGCATGCTGCTGGAGCTGTGCATGCGGCGCACCTACGGCCGCGACCCGCTCTACGGGCTGCTGCTGACATTTGGTGCTGCGCTGGTGATTGAAGAAACGATACGCCTGGTATGGGGCTCTTCGGAAAAGCAACTCATGCTGCCGCAAGCCATCTCCGGTGCCTTCCTCATGGGCGACCTGGTGTATTCGAAGTACCGCTTCTTTGCCAGCGGCTTTGCGGTGCTGATGATTGTGCTGCTCTGGTTGTTTTTGCAGAAGACGCCCTACGGCGCCATCATCAAGGCCGGCGCGCACGACAGCGAAATGGTGCGCGCGCTGGGCATCAACCTCTCGCGCCTGCGTCTCTTTGTGTTCGGCCTGGGTGTGGCGCTGGCGGCGATTGCCGGTGTGGTCATGGCGCCCATCTGGGGCATACGCCCGCACGTGGGTGTGGACGCGGTGGTGCCGGCCTTTCTGATCATTGTGCTGGGCGGTGTGGGGTCGCTGTGGGGCGCGGTGATTGCAGGGCTCATGGTCGGTATGGTGGTCGGGCTCACGGGCTCCTATGCCTCCGAGTGGTCGCTGATGTCCATGTATTTGCTGTTTATCGCCGTGGTCACCTTTCGCTCGCGCGGCCTCTTCGGAAAGAAAAGCGTGCTCGATGCTTGAGTCGCTCAGTCACTGCTTACCGCAGAAAGTATTTGGATGAAACCGCTTCAAGACAAAGTCGCGCTGGTCACAGGCGCGGCCGGCACCATGGGCCTGGCCGTCGTCAAGGCCTTGCTGGAGGACGGCTGCAAGGTCGCGATGGTCGATGTGAGCCAGGAGCGCAACCGCGCGCTGGCCGATGAGCTGGGTTCGCGTGCCTTGTCGTTCTCGTTCGACATCAGTGATGCGGCTGCGGTGAGCGACGGGCATGCGCTCATCGTCAAGGCCTTTGGGCCCGTCGACATCCTGGTCAATAACGCCGGCATTCTCTCCAACAACAAGGTCGAGGCCACCGAGGCTTCTGAATGGCGGCGCGTACTGGGGGCCAACCTGGACGGTGCGTTTTACCTCGCACAGCAGGTGGTGCCGGCCATGAAGGCGCGGCGCTTCGGCCGCATCATCAACACCAGCTCGCTGGCGGCCAAGACGGGCGGGCTGACGGCGGGCACGGCCTATTCGGTGTCCAAGGGCGCGATGAGTTCGTTGACTTTTTCGCTGGCGCGCGAGCTCGCGCCTTTCGGCGTCACGGCCAATGCCGTCGCGCCGGCTTATGTCAGGACGCCCATGATCACCGAACAACTCAACGAAGAGCAGCGCCAGAAGCTGTTGAAAGACATCCCGGTCGGCCGCTTTTGTGAACCCGAGGAGTTTGCCCATGTGGTGCGCTTCCTGGCCTCGCCGCTGTCGGGCTTTATCACGGGCGAGATCATTGACCTCAATGGTGGCCTGTTAATGGATTAGAGCCGGGTCCCAGGGAAAGCCCTTTCGCCGCCCGCGCGCTTTGCACCCACAATTTCGCCATCCATGAGCAGCATCACACCCCGGATTGATTTCAGCACTGCGCTGACAGGCTTGTTTGACCTGCGCGGCAAGACCGCCTATGTGCCCGGCGGCTATGGCGGCATAGGCGAAGCCATTGCCTGGGGCCTGGCGATGGCCGGGGCGCGCGTCGCGGTGTCGGGCCGCGATGAAGCCAAGGCGCAAGCCGTGGCTTCATCGCTGCGGGCGGCGGGGCACGAGGCCCTGGGCCTGGCCATGGACGCGCATTCGGTGCCGCAGATGCAGGCTTCGGTCGATGCCGTGGCGCAGCAGTGGGGCGGCCTCGACATCCTGGTGAACTGCGTCGGCATGCAGCGCGAACAGGCTTTGCTCGAAGTCACCGAAGAGGCTTTCGACGAAGTGCTGCAGGTCAACCTCAAGGCTGCGATGTTTCTGGCACAGGCGGCAGCCAAACACCAGATCGCAGGCGGCAAGGGAGGCGCGCAGGTGCATCTGCTCTCGGTGCGCGCGCAACTGGGCCTGCGCGGCCGCGGTTATTCAGCCTACAGCAGCAGCAAGGGCGGCCTGGTTATGCTGATACGCCAGCATGCGAGCGAACTCGCGCCGCACGGCATCACCGTCAACGGCATCGCGCCCACCGTGGTGCAGACCGAGATGGCGCGCCACTGGCTGGAAAACCCCGAGACGCATCAACAGGTGCTGGCCCGCATTCCGCTGGGCCGCGTGGCCGACCCGCAGGATGTGGCCGGCGCGGCGGTGTTTTTTGCAGCGCCCGCCTCGCGCTTCGTCACGGGGCAGGTGCTGTATCTCGATGGCGGAATCACCGCTTCGCAGTAAGCCCGAACAAGCTGGGATAAAAAAGATTGATAGCCCCGCGCCCAATTTCCCCATTCACACGGGTTCGGACAAGTTGCAGCCTTACTTCGCCAATCCGAGTGCCTTTGCCGCATTCACCATCGATGGATCTTGTGCCCAATCTGGATTGGCCCGGATATGGCGCTTGAGTAATTCCGCCGCTTCTTCGTTGCGTTTCAAAATGCCTAACGAGAAAACGGCTTCTTTAATACCGCCTATTTTTGCAATACGGGCGGGATCAATGCCAAGTGCTTTGTAAACCGTAGCCACGCATTCCTCATGACGATCAAGCTGGTGAAATGCCGCGGCCATTGCCAGCAAGGACAGTGCACTATGGTCAATAGAGTTCCACTTTTGCGATCGCGCCAGAGCCATAGCCCAGTTCTGATTTTTGGAATCTATCTCACCCAAAAATCCTAGTATCGGTACATACGCCGGATTCTTCTTCGCTATGTCTTCCGCCATCTTGTAAGCCGTGTCTACATTGCCTCTGCGCAAGGTAGTCTCCGCCAATACCTGGTGCAAATTGGCTTGGTAAGGACTGCCCTTCTGTATGCCTTGCTTTGCTATGCGGTCTGCGCTGGCGAAATCTCCGGCATCCATGTAAAGAATGGCAAGTCTTGGGTCGTAAAAACCTTTGCCAATACAGGATTTTCCTTGGTCTTCCAATGCCTTGGCGCGCCCAAGACGGCTACCCAGTCCAGGGCTCTCGTCCCAGCGAACAGAAAGTGCATCGCAGGTCGGCGCGTCCGTAGCGGTTTGACTCATGGCAACGGAGCTCCACATAGATATGGCCGTACAGAAGAGACCCGACCAAAGCGAGTATCTACCGGTGCTGCCACCAAGAAATCGTACGCATTTTTCAGTTTTGCATTTCAATTTTTCATCCCCTCTGCAAACGCTTTCCCTGGGCCGAAGCGCAGTGGCCATAGCTTGGTGCATCTTCGGATGCGGCTTTTCGATACGCAATTGCGAAGCTGGCTTTATCGCCAAAGAAAAGTTGCTTCATTCTGGGTTCTCCGGCACAACAACTAGAGACCCTGTTCCAAGGCTCAGCGTTTTCCGGCCAGAGCCGCGACGGCATGCTGCACGCCGTTGCCGAAGGGAATGCCTTGCACCCGCATGGCGGCTTCCACGCCGGCCAGGCAGCCCAGGATCATGGCCGGGTTCATGTCGCCCAGGTGGCCGATGCGAAACGTGCGTCCCGCCAGCGGGCCCAGGCCGCCGGCAATCGCGACCTGAAATTGCTCGCGCGCGACCGTACGCATGGCCTCGGGATCCATGCCCTCAGCCACCGCCACCGTGGTGACGGAGACCGAACGCGCCGCCGGCTCACGCACAAAAAAATCCAGCGCACCGCCTTCGCTCCAGGCCTGGACGGCGGCATGCACGGCGCCGGCGATCAAGCGATGGCGGGCAATGACTTCTTCAAGGCCTTCATGAAAAATCAACCCCAGCGCGGCCTCCAGGCCGAAGAGCAGGGTTTGCGGCGGCGTGCCGCAGAACTTGCGGTAGCTCAGCGGGCTTTGCCGCCGCGCCCAGTCCCAGTAGAAGCGCGGTGTGGGGTTGGCCGCGGCGACCTTCATCGCGGCGGCGTCGGCGGCCACGAAGGCCAGGCCGGGCGGCACCATCAGGCCTTTTTGCGAGGCGCCCAGCACGACATTGGCGCCCAGCGCATCCATGGCAAAGGGCGCGGCGCCCAGCGAGGCCACCACGTCCACCACCAGCAGCGCGGGGTGTTTCGCCGCATCCAGTGCCTGCCGGACCGCGGCGAGGTCGCTGGTCATGCCGCTGGCGGTGTCGGTATGCACCACAAACACGGCCACGATGGCGTGCGAGCTGTCGGCGCGCAAGGCGGCTTCAATCGCCTGCGCATCAGCCGGGTAGCCCTCGCGCCAGGGTGTGCGCAGCACTTTGGCGCCCATGGCCTCGGCTTGCACGGCCCAGGATTCGGAAAAATGCCCGGTCCCGGCGACCAGCACCTGCTGCCCCGGCGCGAGCAGGTTGGCGATCACCGCCTCCCAGGCGCCGTGGCCGTTGCAGGTATACATGAAGACGTCGGCCTTGTCGGTTTGCAGCAGCGCCTTGAGCCCGGTTTCGCAGGCCTGGATCACGCGCTCCAGCCGCGGGTCGCCCATGTCCATGGGCTGCCTTCGCATCGCGTCCATGACCTCGTCGGGTACCCGCGTGGGGCCCGGTGAGTGGAGGAATCGATGGCCGGGGATGCGTGGGTGGGACGTCATGTCGAAAAATTATGCGCCTGCCGGCTTGCGGTTGACCAGCACGATGCCGGCCGCCACGGTGGCCAGCGCCACCAGCAGGCCGGTGGTCACGCTTTCCTTGAGCCACAGCGCGCCGAACAGCAGCGCGAACAGCGGCGTGAAAAACACGAACACCGAAATTTTGGTGGCCGGGTAGCGCCCCAGCATCCACATCCAGGCCAGGTAGCTGGCGAAAGCGCCTATCACCGTCTGCAGCAGCAGCGAGGTGATGGCGAACGGGCTGAAGTGCCAGGACCACTGCTCGCCCAGGTAGAGCGACAGCAAGGGGAACACGGCGGCGCTCACGGCCAGCTGGTAGAACAGCAGCTTCTCTGCGGAGATTTTGACCAGTTGGGTGGCGCGTATCACGACGGTAGTCAGGCCCCACAGCATGCCGGCGGCCAGTGCCATCAGGTCGCCGCGCGCGGTCGAGGCGTGGTCGCCGGTGAAGCCTTCGCGCAGCGCGAACACCACGGCGGCGAAGGCGCAGAGCAGGCCCAGCCACTGCAGGCCGCGCAGCCGTTCGGACTTGACCCACAGCGGCACCAAGGCCGCGACCCAGAAGGGCGAGGTGTACAAAAACACCGTGAGGCGCGAGGCGCTGGTGTATTGCAAGCCCACGTAAATGCAGGCGAATTCCGCACCGAACAAGGCACCCGCCAGCAGGCCGGCCTTGAGTGAGCCGTCGCGGCTGAACAGCGGGATCTTGCGCCACAGGCACCACAGCCACAGCAGGGCCGTGGCGCCCACCAGGCGCAGCGAGGCCTGGAACATGGGCGGGATCTCGCTGATGGTGGCCTTGATCAGCACCTGCTGCAGACCCCAGAACAGGCAGCAGCCCAGCAACAGRGACATGGCGAGGGTGTCTAGGTGCGTCTTGCGTGTCATCGGAGAAAGACCTCGAAACTGGGTGTGAACGCTTGGGTTAAAAGCTTTGAAGTGATCGACCGCCGCTGGCCCCCACCCCTGCCCTCCCCCAGAGGGGGAGGGAGTGAATTACCTGGAACGCGGTTACTACTCCTTCCCCCTCTGGGGGAAGGTTGGGATGGGGGCTCTGCGCTCGCTACAGCGGGTGTTCTGTATAAAACCTGCCGCCGTGGAACAGCAGCGGCGAGGCACCCGCGCGGTGGCCGCAGCGCTCGACTTCGCCGACAAAGATCACGTGGTCGCCTTCTTCATAGCGGCTGCGGTTAAAGCATTCAAAGTGGGCGGCCGCGCCGTCCAGCAGCGGCGCGCCGCTGGCGCCTTCGCTATAGGCCACGCCGTCCCAGCGGTCGGCGCGCCCGCTGGCAAAACGCTCGGCCAGCTCTTTCTGGTCGGCCGCGAGGATGTTGATGGCGTAGTGCGAGCCGGTGCTCAGCGCGGCCATGGAGCCGGCCGCGCGCGCCAGGCTCCACAGCACCAGCGGCGGCTGCAGCGACACCGAATTGAAGGAGTTGGCGGTCAGGCCCACCAGCACGCCGGTCGGCGTGCGCGCGGTGACGATGGTGACCCCGGTGGCGAACATGGCCAGCGACGCCCGGAATTCCCGCTGCGAAAAACTGGGACTGCTCGCTTGGCGAGGTATGGCGGGGGTCGGCATAGAAGGCTAATTTAACTGATGCGGCCCCGGCCCACTTGCGTCAGGGTTTAGGCTGGCGGGTGGCAGGGGCCGCGGCGCCGCCGGTTAAACTCGCGGGCATGCCGTTTCACCGCTTTGCCCTCTGCCTGTTTGCTACTTATTTCATAGCGAATGGTGCCCGGGCTGATTCGCCTTGCGCCGATTACGCGGCCAAACTGCCGAACGTCAAACGGGAACTCTGCGAGGCGGCGCAGCTGCAGCCCACGGGCGCGCGATCCGTCAACGGGCAGGCGCTTTGGGTGCGCGACATCAAGCCCGACAACGCCAGCCTGCGCGTGCTGGTGGTGGGCGCCATCCACGGCGACGAGCTGTCTTCGGGCGCGGTGGCATTGCACTGGATCAAGCTGGCCGCGCAGCCGCCGCAGGACGCGCCCCAAGTGGTCCACTGGCGTTTTGTGCCGGTGCTCAATCCCGACGGCGTGCTGTCCAGCCCGCCGCGCCGCGTCAACGCGCATGGCGTGGACCTGAACCGCAACTTCCCCACGCCCAACTGGGAGCGCGACGCCAAGGTCTACTGGGAAAAACGCACGGGCAAGGACCCGCGCCGCTGGCCCGGCCCCAAGCCGCTGTCGGAGCCCGAGTCGCGTTTCCTGCACGAGCAGATGCAAAGCTTCAAGCCCCAGCTCATCGTCAGCATCCATGCGCCATACGGTGTGCTCGACTTTGACGGGCCCTCGGTGCCACCCTCGCGCCTGGGGCGGCTGTACCTCGACCAGGTCGGCATCTTCCCAGGCTCGTTGGGCAACTACGGCGGCATCCACAAAGGTGTGCCGGTGGTGACCATAGAACTGCCCAATTCCACACGCACGCCGCTCGATGCCGAGATGCGCCAGATGTGGCTGGACCTGCTGCGCTGGATGAGCGAGCGAGCGGTGGGGCAGGGCGCGGAACACGCGCCGCGTGTGCCTTAGGGCGGTCAGTAACCCCTAGCGCAGCATGCTGGACATGGCCGACAGGCTGTTGACCATGCGCACGGCGGCTTCCACGGTAGGCGCGTCAAAGCCGACCTCGTCCCCGTCCAGCCGCCGCAGGGCCGGCCATTGGCAGAACAGGTCGGCCAGCGCCGGCGACTGGGTCTGGATGCGCACGGCAATGGGACCTGGCAACACATAAGGGCGAGCTGCGCCGCGCTGTGCCAGCGCGGCGGCCACGCCGACGCGTATGGCCGCGCAGGCCTTGGCCGGCGACAGGCTGATGCCGCTGGTCTGGCCGGTGGCCCGCTTGGTTTGCACAAAGGTGGCATGCGGAAACAGCGGGCGGTGCTCCTCGATGAACACGTCGTCGCCGCTGGCCATCACCACCGGCACGCCGTACTCGCCGGCCAGCGCGCCGTAGATGCCGGCTTCGCCCAGTTCAAGGCCGTTGAAATACACGCGCGCAAAGGCGAAGCTGTTGATGGTGTGCGCCAGGATGCCGCGGCCCTGCGCGCGCGAGTGGTAGCCGATCATGCAGACGGCGTCCACGCCGTCGTCGACGCCGGCCATCATGCTCAGGTAGCGCGGCTTGCCCATGACGGCCTGGGCGCGCGCATCCAGCAGCTCCGGCGGCATGTTGCGAAAGCTGCCGTGCGAATCGTTGACCAGCACCTCGGTGGCGCCCCCATCGAAGGCGCCGGCAATGGCGGCATTGGCCTCGTGCGTCATCAGCAGGCGGGCACGCTCGTATTCAGGATTGCCGGCGCGCACCTGCTCGTGGTGGAAAACGCCGGCCACGCCTTCGATGTCGGTGGAGATCAGGACTTTCATGGGGATTCGCTCAGGATGGAAATGAGGATGAAGAAGGCCAGCCGGGCAGCAGGTCGGCCAGCGCGTTGCGGTGGTGGCCGTTTCGGCCGGTGACGGCGCGCGCCTGCCACAGGGCATGGATGATGGCCTGCTCGGTGCTGTCGGCCACGGCCTGGAACAGCGGGTCGATCAGGCCGTCGTGCAGCATGGTCACGGACGGCATAGGCCGGGTGGCTTGCTGCGGCACGGTATAGGCGGTGGAAAACGCCAGCGCGATGTCTCCGCTGCCGTGGCCGAACACCGAGCCGGTGCGTGCCAGCCCGGCGCCGGCGCGCAAGGCCAGCCGGCGCAACTGGCGCGCGTCCAGCGGCGCGTCGGTGGCGATGAGCAAAATGATGGAGCCCTTCTCCGGTTCGGCCGCCTGGTGTGGCGATGACGCGCCGCGGCGCGCGGCCAGCTGGACGCCCAGGGCCCGGCCGGCCAAAACCAGTTGCGAAAGCCGGCCGTAGTTGGCCAGCACCAGCGCGCCCACGGTGTGCTCGCCGCCCCCGGCAACCACCACGCGGCGCGAGGCCGTGCCCACACCGCCCTTGAGCCCGAAACTGGACATGCCGCGCCCCGCGCCGACCGAACCTTCCGCAACCTCGGCGCCCGCCTGCTCACAGGCCTGCAGGTAGTGCTGCCCGGTGACGGCCATGCGCTGGATGTCGTTGAGAAAGCCGTCGTTGCACTCGAACACCAGCGGGTTGACCGTGGGCAGGCCGCGCCCCGTTTCCGGATTGGCGGCAACGCATTGCTGGATCTGCGCGGTCGCCACGGCGGGCACCGAGAAAGTGTTGGTGAGCGCGATGGGTGTTTCCAGCACGCCGAGCTCTTCGACCTGCATCAAGCCGACGCTTTTTCCGAAACCGTTGAGCACGGCCGCAGCAGCCGGAACCCGGTCGAGGAACAGGTCGCCGGCATGCGGGCGCACCACCGTCACGCCGGTTTGCACCTCGTTCGCGTCCAGCGTGCAATGCCCTACGGTGACACCGGCCACATCGGTGATGGCATTGTGCTGCCCTTGCGGCAGGCTGCCGACGTGGGGCAGCAGGTGGCGTGGCGTCAGCAAACCTTGCTCCGCTTACTGGCGGTCAATTTTCGGGTCCAGCGCATCGCGCAGGCCGTCGCCCAGCAGGTTGAAGGCCAGCACCGTCAGGAAGATGGCCAGGCTGGGGAACAGCGCAATATGCGGCGCATTGAGCATGTCGGCGCGCGCCTCGTTGAGCATGGCGCCCCATTCCGGCGTGGGCGGCTGCGCGCCCAGGCCCAGGAAGGAGAGGCTGGCGGCCGTGATGATGGAGGTGCCAATGCGCATGGTCAGGTACACCACCACCGAGGACACCGTGCCCGGCAGCAGGTGGCGCAGCATGATGACCGAGTCGGGCGCGCCTATGGAGCGCACCGCCTCGATGTAGGTCTGGTGCTTGAGCGAGAGCACATTGCCGCGCACCAGGCGCGCAAACGCCGGCACGCTGAACACGGCCACGGCCATGATCACATTGATCATGCCGTTGCCCAGGATGGCGACGATGCCGATGGCCAGCAGAATGCCGGGAAAGGCAAACAGCACGTCGGACATGCGCATGACGATGCGGTCCCACCAGCCTTCGTAGTAACCCGCCAGCAAGCCCAGCAGCGTGCCGATCACGGCGCCCACGGCAACAGAGACCAGGCCCGCCGCCAGCGAGATGCGCGCGCCCAGCAGGATGCGGCTGAAGATGTCGCGGCCCAGCGCGTCCACGCCGAACCAGTGCTTGGCGGAGGGCGGCGCATTCAGCGCGTCGTAGTCGAAAAAGTTTTCCGCGTCGAAAGGGGCCAGCCAGGGCGCGAGCACCGCCACCAGCACCAGCAGCAACACAAAGCCGCCGGCCACGAGGGCCACGTGCTGCTTCTTGAATTTGCGCCAGAACTCGGCGGCGGGTGTGCGCACGGCGAGCGCGCCTTCGGGAGCCGGCGATTCAACCGCAGGGGCGGCGCGTGGAGTTTCGGGGGTGTTCACTTGAAACGGATGGTCGGGTTGATGATGGCGTAGAGCAGGTCCACCACCAGGTTGATCAGGATGAATTCGAGCGAGAACAGCAGCACCAGCGCCTGGATCACGGGGTAGTCCCGCATCTCCACCGCATCGACCAGCAGCCGCCCCATGCCGGGCCAGTTGAAGACGACTTCCACGACGATGGAGCCGCCCAGCAGAAAGCCGAACTGCAGGCCCATCATGGTGACGACCGGGATCAGCGCATTGCGCAGCGCGTGCTTGACCACCACCACGGTTTCGGACAGGCCCTTGGCGCGCGCGGTGCGCACATAGTCTTCCTTGAGGATGTCGATGAAGGAGCTGCGCGTGAAGCGCGCCATCACGGCCGCCACGCCCGCGCCCAGCGTGAGGGACGGCAGGATGTAGTGCCGCCACGAATCGGCCCCGACGGTGGGCAGCCAGCCCAGCTGCACCGAGAAGAACTGCATGAGCAGCATGCCCAGCGCGAACGAGGGAAACGAAATGCCCGAGACCGCCAGCGACATGCCCAGCCGGTCGGGCCAGCGGTTGCGCCACACGGCCGAGACCATGCCCAGCACCAACCCCAGCAGCACCGACCAGCCCATGGCCGCGATGGTGAGCCAGAAGGTGGGCGCGAAGCGCTCCCCGATCTCCGTGGCCACGGGCCGCTTGGTGCGGATGGACAGGCCGAAGTCGCCCTGCAGCGCGTGGCTGAAAAAGCGCACGAACTGCTGCGGCATCGGCAGGTCCAGCCCCAGGTCGCGGCGCACCAGCTCCACGGTTTCGGGGCCTGCGTCAGGCCCGGCGGCCAGGCGCGCCGGGTCGCCGGGCAGCAGGTGCACGAACAGGAACACCAGCACGGCCACGATCAGCAGCGTCGGCAGCAGGCCCAGCAGGCGCTTGAGAAGATAGGAGGTCATGCGGGAGCGGGTTCTTCAGGGTTTCAAAAGGCGGTTGCGGCCGGGATTACTTCAGTTCCACTTCGTCGAAGTTGAAGCTGCCGTCCGGGGCCACGTAAAAGCCGGCCAGGTTGCGCGCACGCACCGAGAGCACGCGTTCGGTGACCAGGAAAACCCAGGGTGCGTCCTTCCAGATGCGCTGCTGGGCGTCGGTATAAAGCCTGGCTTTCTCCGCGCCGCTGGTGGTGACCAGCGCCTTGGCGATGTCGGCGTCCACTTCAGGGTTCTTGTAGTAGGCGGTGTTGAACATCTTGGGCGGCATGGATTCGGAGGCCAGCAGGGGACGCAGCGCCCAGTCGGCTTCGCCGGTGGACGAAGACCAGCCCACGTAGTACATGCGCACCGGAGCGGTGGCGGGATCTTGCGCGCTTTCCACGCGCTCCACGCGCTGGCCGGCTTCCAACGCCTGCACCTGCACCTTGACGCCGACCTGGGCCAGCTGCTGCTGCACGAACTGGATCACCTTCTGCGCCGTGGTGTAGTTGTAGGCCGACCACAGGGTGCTTTCAAAACCGTTGGGATAGCCGGCTTCCTTCAGCAGCTCGCGCGCCTTGGCCGGGTTATAAGGCCAGGGGCCCAGCTTGGCGGCGTATTCCACGCCGTGGGGCACCACGCCTTCGGCGGGAACCGCATAGCCCGAGAACGCCACCTTGACCAGCGCTTCCTTGTTGATCGCGTAGTTGATGGCTTCACGCACCTTCGGGTTGTCGAAGGGCTTTTGCTGCGTGTTCATCGAGAGATAGCGGTGGATGATGGACGGCGCGCTGGTCACCTCCAGGCTGGGCTTCTTCGACAGGCTGTCCACGGTTTCGGGCGGCATGGGGAATGCGAAGTGGGCCTCGTTGGTCTGCATCATGGCCGCGCGCGTGTTGTTGTCCACCACGGGGCGCCAGGTGATGCTGTCGACCTTGGGGTAGCCCTTTTTCCAGTAGCCGTCCCATTTGGCGACCTTGAGGTAGTCGGTGGCCTTCCACTCGACAAACTTGAAGGGGCCGGTTCCCACCGGGTTCTGCGCAATGCCCTTGCTGCCGTACTTGGCCAGCGCCGTGGGCGAAATCATCACGCCCGAGGGGTGGGCCAGGGTGTTGATGAAGGGCGAGAAAGGTTCCTTGAGCGTCACGCGCACGGTGGTGGCGTCGACCGCCTCGGTCTTGGCGATGTTCTTGTAGAGGTTGTAGCGCTTGAGCTTGTTGTCGGGGTTGGTGACGCGGTCGAAATTGACTTTCACCGCCTCGGCGTTGAAGGGTGTGCCGTCATGGAACTTGATGCCGGACTTGAGCTTGAAGGTGTAGACCAGGCCGTCCTTGCTCACGGTATGGCTCTCGGCCAGCACCGGCACCATCTTCATGTCCTTGTCGAAACCGTACAGGCCCTGGTAGAAGGACTTGGCCACGGCCTGCGACAAGGTGTCGTTGGAATCATAGGGATCGGTGCTGGTGAAATTGGACTGGACGGCAACGACCACGTCCTTGGCGGCATGGGCCGGCGCGGCAAGGCCCATCAGGCCGATGATGCCTGCCAGCGCGGCGGTGAGGGTGGAAAGACGCTTGTTCATGAAAAAACTCCTTGGGGCGAAACGAGGGGCAAACACGGAAGACGGAAGGGCAATATGAAAGACGGTTGGTGGGCAATGGGGGTGGTCAATAAGGGCCTCCCACCGGATGCCGCGCCACGAAGTGACCGGGCGCCACTTCGTGCAGCGGCGCCACCTGCGGCGGGTCGCCCACCGCGCGTATGGGGCTGGGAATTTCATCGGCCATGAGCTCGCGCACGGCGCTGCGGCGGGCCGGGTCGGCGACCGGCACGGCAGCCAGAAGGCGCCGGGTGTAGGCGTGTTGCGGGTTCTCGAACACGGCGCGGCGCGGGCCGATTTCCACGATCTGGCCCAGGTACATCACGGCCACGCGGTGGCTGATGCGCTCCACCACCGCCATGTCGTGCGAGATGAACAAAAAGGCGACGCCGAATTCCTGCTGCAGGTCCAGCATCAGGTTGATGATCTGCGCGCGTATCGACACGTCCAGCGCCGACACCGCCTCGTCGGCGATCACCACCTTGGGGTTGAGCGCCAGTGCCCGCGCAATCGCCACGCGCTGGCGCTGCCCGCCGGAGAACTCGTGCGGGTAGCGATGCGCCGCCTCGGCCGGCAGGCCCACCTTGCCCAGCAGCCAGCGCACGCGCTCCTGCGCTTCCTTGGGCGTGGCGAGCTTGTGCAGCAGCATGGGCTCCATCACGGAATAGCCGACGGTCAGCCGCGGGTCGAGCGAAGCGAAGGGATCCTGGAACACGAACTGGATATCGCGGCGCAGCGCCTGCAGGGCCCGGCCCTTGAGCGAGGCGATGTCCCGACCCGCGACTTCGACCTTGCCGCTGTTGAACTCCAGCAAGCGTGCCAGCGAGCGGCCCGTGGTGGATTTTCCGCAACCGGATTCGCCCACCAGCGACAGGGTTTCGCCGGCCTTGAGTTCGAAGCTGAGCCGCTCCACCGCATACACCTGCCTGCGCACGCGCCCTAGCAGTCCGCTTGCCAGCGGGAAACGTGTGACCAGGTCCTGCACCTTGAGGACAGGCGGCAGGTCGCTGCGCACGGTGTCCGCGGCGCTGCAGGCTTCGCTGCCTTTGTCGCCCTGGTGTTGTGGCGCGCCCGGCACCGCAAAGCGCGCCGGCAGATCCAGCCCCTGCATCGCACCCAGCCGGGGCACCGCGGCGAGCAGGGCCTGGGTATAGGGCTGCCGCGGGTTGGCAAAGAGGCCGGCGCAGTCGCCTTCCTCCACCTTGTCGCCGCGGTACATCACGAGCACGCGGTCGGCGATTTCGGCCACCACGCCCATGTCGTGGGTGATGAAGATCACCGCCATGGCCAGCTCGCGCTGCAGCTGCTGGATCAGCGCGAGGATCTGCGCCTGGATGGTCACGTCCAGCGCCGTGGTGGGCTCGTCGGCGATCAGCAGCGTGGGCTTGCAGGCCAGCGCCATCGCGATCACCACGCGCTGGCGCATGCCGCCCGAGAGCTGGTGCGGATGGCGGCCCAGCACGTTTTTGGCTTCCGGAATGCGGACCAGGTCCAGCATGCGCAGCGCTTCGGCCAGCGCGGCCTGGCGCGACAGCCCCTGGTGCAGGCGTATCGATTCGGCGATCTGCTCGCCCACGGTGAACACCGGGTTGAGCGAAGTCATGGGCTCCTGGAACACCATGGCCAGGTCGGCCCCGCGCAGGCTGCGCATCTGCGATTGCGAAGCGCGCGCCAGGTCCAGGCGCTCGCCGTTGCGCCGCGTCAGCCACATGCTGCCGCTGCCCAGGCGGCCGCCGCCTTGCTCCACCAGGCGCATCAGGGCGAGCGACGACACCGACTTGCCGGAGCCCGATTCGCCCACGATGGCCAAAGTCTCGCCGGCGTCCACGTGAAAGCCGAGATTGCGCACCGCGTGCACGGTGCGCTGCTCGCTGGCAAAACTCACGCTGAGGTCGCTGACCTCGATCACGCGCTGCCGGCCGGTGGCGGGCAGGGCTTGCGCTTTATCCAGGAGTTCGGGAACGGCGCTCATGCGGCGCGTCCTGCGGCGTCGTGGGTGTCATCGGCGTAGATGGCGGTCACCGGCGCTTCGCCCACGCGGGCCCAGCCTCGGTACATGCCTTCGGTGTTGAAGGGCAGGCTCAGCTTGCCCTGCGCGTCGACGGCAATCAGGCCGCCTCGCCCGTTGATGGCGGGCAGCACCTTCATGACCACTTCCCGGGCGGCCGCATCCAGCGGCATGCCGGCGTAGGCCATGCGCGCGCAGACGTCGTAGGCGGCCGCGGTGCGTATGAACATTTCACCCGAGCCGGTGCAGGAAATCGCGGCCGTGCGGTTGTCGGCATAGGTGCCGGCGCCTATGAGGGGCGTGTCGCCCACCCGGCCGGCGCGCTTGTTGGTCATGCCGCCGGTGGAGGTGGCGGCGGCCAGGTTGCCGTGCGCATCCAGCGCGACGGCACCCACGGTTCCGAATTTGCGGCCTTCGTCCAGGGGCGCGGCGCCGGGTGCGGGTGTGCGGAACACCAATGCCGCGCCGTCGTGGTCCAGCACAGCCGCGTCGGTGGCCAGCGCCCGCCGCAACTGCTCGCGGCGGGCCTCGGTGGAAAAATAATCAGGCGAGACCATCTCCAGCCCCTGTTCCCTGGCGAAGGCTTCGGCCCCGGCCCCCACCAGCAGCACGTGCGCGCTGTGCTCCATCACGGCGCGCGCCGCGCGCACGGGACGGCGCACATGGTTCACGCAGGCCACCGCACCGGCGCGCAAGGTGGCGCCGTCCATCACGGCCGCGTCGAGCTCATGGGTTTCGTCGTGGGTGAAGACCGCACCATGGCCGGCGTTGAAAAGCGGGCAGTCTTCCAGCAGTTCCACCGCCAGGCTGACCGCATCGAGTGCGCTGCCGCCGTCGGCCAGCAGCTGTTGTGCGGGCCGCAGGATGCCTTGCAGGGCGGCGTGGTAGGCCGCGTTTTGCTCCGCGCTGATATGGCTGCGGCTCATGGTGCCGGCGCCGCCGTGGATGGCGATAAGGGGGATAGGCTGGGGCCGTGTCACTTGGAAGCCTTTGGTGATTTGGGTGGGGTGCGGGTTTTGCGGGGTGCCGGTGTTGCAGCGTCTGCGTCGGCACGCAACCGGCTGGCGTGGTTGCCGTGGAGCCAGGGCAGCACCGACTCGGCCAGCTGTGTCGCCGCCTTGAGCGAGTCTTTGGCGCTGTGGGCGACCGCGCTGCACAGGGCTTCGATCAGGGCCAGCACGGTGGCTTCGGAGTTCGCGAAATACTGGCTCTCGGTGTGGGCATAGAGCGCGACACTGGCCAGCGGCGCCAGCGGCGACGTCACGCGGTCGGTCAGCGCCAGCACCGGCACGCCCGCGTCGTGCGCGCGGCGCGCCAGCAAGATCGTGTCGCTGAAATAGCGCGGGTAGGCGATGGCGATCAGCAGGTCCTCGGGCTTCAGGCGCGCCAGCACGCGTGCGCCGTAGGAGGAGCTTTCCACGCTGGCCAGCAATTGGACGTTGTCGCAATACGGGTCCAGCGAGCGCTGCAGCAGGCCGCCCAGCCAGCTGCTGCTGCCGAAGCCGGCGATGTAGATCCGGCGCGCCTTCAGGATGGCCGCCACCGCCTGCTCGCAGCTTTGGGCGTCCAGCGCTTGCCGCGTCAGCTCGATGTTGCGCTGGCTTTGCGCCAGGGCGGATGCAAACACATCGGCCACCGTGGCGGAGTGCTCCAGCTTGTTGCGCAGCTTTTCAACCGGGGCCAGCGTGGCTTCGAAGCCCAGCACCAGCGCGGCGCGGAACTGCGGGTAGCCGTCAAACTCCAGCGCCCGGGCGAAGCGGTTGGCGGTGGCCACGGAAACCCCCAGCGTGGCGGCCAGCTCGTCGATGGGCATGGTTGCTGCTTGCAGGGGATGGGCCAGCACATAGTCGGCCATCTGCCGGTGGGAGCGCGTCAGCGTGGGCAATAAACGCCCGATGCGCTGCGCCATCGAAGGGTTGCCGGGAAATGTGGCCATCGGGGATGAGCTGAATTAAATGTATATAAATTTACAAATTAATTCATCATAACGAAATATTTGATCATTTCCAATCAAATTGAGGCCGGCAATGCCTTGCGGGGTGACGGGGAGCGGGGGTTCGGGCGCGGCGTTCAGGGCGGCGCGGCCGGCAACAGCGCAAATGGTGCGGGTGTCGATCAGCAGGGCAGGAGGCGCATGCGCGCCGTCCGGAAATGCAGGGAGGCGCTAGGACCCGAGCTTTTTGTAGGCGCGGTCCATCTCCACGCTTTTGCTCGTGTCTTTCACACCGCGCTTCAGGTCGCGTCCCGCCTGCTCGACGACCGGGTTGGGCTTGGCATTCGTCATGTCCACCGCCTGGTCGCGTTCGTGCGGTAGTTCCAGACTGGACTCGACGGCACCGTCCTTCAGGGTGTCCTGCTGGCCGGGACGCGAACGTTGTGCGCGCGGGTCTTTGGCCGGCATGCCTTTGCTGGAGGCGGGTTGCGCACGGATGTTCAGGGGCGTGTTTTTAGGGGTCATGGGACGAACTCTGCGTGTCCCGCTACGCCGGCCCTGTCAGCCCGGAAAATCAGGCCCTGTAGGAGAAGGCCACTTGAAGCGGCTTCGACTAGCCCTCAAGCCGCCAGGAAGCCGGCGGCCTGCGCCACCGCGGCGGTATCGGCCTTGACGGCATCGGGCGGCCCGCCCTTGCCCCATAGTTCGCCGCCGTAATTCATGGCCATGAACTGTGCGCACAGGCGGATGGAATCGATCATGGGCTGGGCCTTGGCGCGGTCGCCGCTGGTGGTGACCAGCCGCAGCGTCTTTTTCGCCATCTCCTCCTTGAAAGGCAGGCCGGGCACGCGCATCCAGGCGCTCCAGTGGTCCAGGTAGATTTTCAGCGGCGCCGGGATGCTGTACCAGTAGACCGGGGCCACGAAGACGATGTCGGTGGCGGCCAGGGTCGCGTCCAGCAGGGTCTTCATGTCGCCTTCGGGCATGGGGTACTGGCCCGTGGTGTGGCGCTGGTCCACAAACAGCGGCATGCGCATGCCGGGCAAATGCAGCCATGTCTGGGGCGTGCCGGCCGGCAGTGCGGCGGCGGCCTGCCGCGCGAGCCATTCGGTGTTGCCGGCGGCGCCGGGTTCGCGTGTGGAGGTGGTCAGGAAGAGGAAGTGGGGCTGTGCAGTCATGGCGGCCAATGGTAGCGGCAGCCGCGGGCTTTTGCAGGCGCGGGGTCGGCCCCGCATGCCAGAATGCGGCACCCCGATTCAATGAAAGGCGCCCCCGCATGATCCGTATTCGCGATATCGACCACGTTGTCCTGCGTGTCACGGACCTGATGGGCATGCTGCGTTTTTACCAGCAGGTGCTGGGCTGCAGCCTGGAGCGCCGCCAGGACGCGATCGGCCTGGTGCAATTGCGCGCCGGGCGCTCGCTGGTGGACCTGGTGCCGGTGGACGGCGCCTTGGGCAGGGCCGGCGGCGCGGCGCCGGGCGTGGAAGGCCGCAATGTCGACCACGTCTGCTTTCGGGTGGAGCCCTTCGATGCCGACGTGATTCGCCGCCACCTGGCGGCCCATGGCGTCGAGGCGGGCGAGGTGGAGTCGCGCTATGGCGCCGAGGGCGAAGGCCCGTCGATCTACCTCAGCGACCCGGAAGGCAACACGGTGGAGTTGAAGGGCCCGCCATGGCCCGAGGGCCACAAGCCCTAGAACTGCCGCCAGCCCTGCCAGGCCGTGAAGCCTGCGCATACGATCAGCACCGCACCCACGGCGCGCGCCATCACCACGCCGGCGCCCGGCCGGTCCGCCAGCCACTGGCGCGCACCTGCGGCGGCCAATGCCAGCGAGCCGTACACGGCCGTCTGCGTCAGCGCGATGATGAGGCCCAGCGCCAGCGCCTGTACCCACAGCGAGCCGTATTCGAGCCGCAGGAACTGCGGAAAAATCGCCAGCATGAACAAATAGGCCTTGGGGTTGAGCAGGCAGGTCAGGGCCGCCTGCCGGAAGGTGCGCCATGGCGGGCTTTCCTCAAGCGCCGGCAGGCCGCCGAACACTGAGCTGCTGCGCGTGAGCGACCAGCCTATCCACGCAATGTAGATGCTGCCGGCCAGCAGCATCACATTGACCATGCCGGGCACAAGCTTGAGCACAATGCCCAAGCCCAGGGCCCCGGCCACGACGTGGCACACGCCGCCGGCCACGATGCCGCCGACGGCGAACAGGCCGGCGCGGCGCCCGCCGGTCAGCGAGCTGGCCATCACAAACGCCATGTCCATGCCGGGCAGGATGATGATGCCCAGCACCATCAGGAAAAACAGCCAGAGGTGGGAGAAATGGTCCATGGGGCCGGCCTCCTTCCTATCGCAGCGCGGAATAGATGGGGCGGGAAAGTTGCATCACCCAGTTGGTTTCCCAGTGGCGCCCGCCATCTTCGGAGAATGCCTGCTCCCATTTCGCGCTGACCAGTGTGATGCCCGACCAGGTAAACCGCACCCGCACCGGCCGGCCTTCATGGCTGCCCTCGCCCTCGAAGCGGCCTGTGCCGTCCGCGAACGCGCCCACCAGCGGCGGCTGCATCAGGCCGTCGCTGTGGCTCACCCAGTAAACGCTCCAAAGCCGGGTCTGCGGGCTGAAAAAGCGCAGCGCCATGCCCAGGCTGCGGTTGCCGTCGGCGACGAGGTCGTTCATATTGCCCAGGCCGCCCAGCAGCAGCGCGCCGTCCTGCACGGCCTCGAAACATTCCCAGTCGGTGCAGCCCGCCAGGCATTTCCTGAGCCGCTTGTTGCTGACCAGCCAGCGCCCCGCGATGAAGTTGAAATCGTGCCGCCCGTCGCTCAGCAGCGTCGGGTCCATGGGTTTGGGCAGGGTGGTGGTCATGGTGTGAAAGCGCTTGTGGCGCCCGTGAGATGTGTGTGTGGTGGGTGTGGCGACCTGTGTAAAAACCCAGTCTAAAAATGTAATAGGGCTATTTCGGCCCTGATTACGGGCTAGACTTTTCGCCATGTACTCCCCGACCACCCGTGTATTAACTGTGCTGGAACTGCTGCAGTCGCATGGGCGCATGAGCGGCGCCGAACTGGCGCGGCGGCTCGAGGTCGACGGCCGCACGCTGCGCCGCTACATCGCCAAGCTGGAAGACCTGGGCATCCCGGTCGTGGCCGAGCGCGGCCGCTACGGCTGCTACAGCCTGATCGCCGGCTTCAAGCTGCCGCCCATGATGTTCACCGACGACGAGGCCCTGGCGCTGTCCCTGGGCCTGCTGGCCGCGCGCAGCCTGGGGCTGGCTGAAGCCGCGCCGGCCGCGCAGAGCGCGCAGGCCAAGCTTGAGCGCGTCATGCCGCACAACCTGAAAAACCGCGTGCGCGGGCTGGGTGAAACGGTGAGGCTGGACCTGCGCCGCGCGGACGCGCCCGGCGACAACACCGCCTTGCTGGCCCTGAGTGCCGCCGCGCACGGCTGGCAGCGCGTGCACATGGCTTACCAGTCGGCGGAAGGTGACGTCACCGAGCGTGAGTTCGACGCCTACGGCCTGGTGTTTCGCAAGGGCCGCTGGTATGCGGCGGGCTGGTGCCACTTGCGCGGCGCGCTACGCTCTTTCCGGCTGGACCGCGTGCGCGAGGTGCGCGCCCTCAATGTGGTGTTCACGCCGCCGGCCGACTTCGACGCGGTGCAGCACCTGGCGCTGGGCCTTGCCACCATGCCGCGCAGCAACAGCGTGCGGCTGCTGCTGCACACCGACCTGGAGACCGCGCAGATGGAGCTGCCCGACAGTGTGGGCGTATTCCAGCCCAGCGAAGACGGCGTGCTGCTGCACAGCCAGACCGACCACCTGGGCTGGTTCGCGCGGCAGCTGATGCGTCTGTCGTTTTCGTTTGACGTTCAGGAACCCGCTGAACTACGCGTTGCGCTGCGCGAGCATGCCGCGCGCACGCTGGCTCAGCACGCTGCGTAGCGGCGGCGGCTCAGGCCGTCTTGGCCTGCAGTCGGTGGTGGGCGCGGTCCTGGCCGTAGAAGCCGAAATCCATCGCAGGCACTTCACCACTGATCAGCTCGGCGATGGCCTTGCCCGAGCCCGCGCCGTGCGTCCAGCCCAAGGTGCCGTGGCCGGCGTTAACCCACAGGCGGCCGACTTTGGTTTTGCCGATATAGGGGATGTTGGTGGGTGTGGCGGGGCGCAGGCCGGTCCAGAAGTGCGGCTTGCCGCCTTGCTCCTCAAGCCGGGTGTCGCACACGCCCGGCAGCACTTCCTCGATGCGGTCGGCGAGCATTTTGCAGCGGGCTTTGGCCAGCGGCGTGTCCAGCGAGAGGTCATAGCCGCCGACCTCGATGGTGCCGGCCACGCGCAGGTGGTCGCCGAGCCGGCTCATCGCGCATTTGACTTCGTCGTCAATGGTGCTGACAAAAGGCGCCAGCTCGGGCTTGAGCAGCTTGAAGGTGGCGCTGTAGCCCTTGCCGGGGTAGATGGGCAGGTCGACGCCCACGCTGCGCAGCAGCGGCGCCGAGTAGGAACCGCAGGCCACGACGATTTCGTCGGCCTTGAGCTTGACCAGTTCTTCGTTTTCGCCGCGTATCGTGCGCGGCCTCAGGGCGACGGACTCGATGGCGCCGCCGGTTTTTTCCAGCTGCTCTATGTCGTGGCCGTAGAGAAACTGCGCGCCGCGGGCTGCGCAGCGCTGCGCCAGCGCCTGGGTGAAGACGCGGGCGTCGCCGCTTTCGTCGCTGGCGGTGTAGGTGCCGCCCACGATGCGGTGGGCGAAGGATTTGAAGGCCGGTTCTATGGCCAGCAGCTCCGCCGTGCTCACTACGCGGCGCGCCACGCCGTATTTGCGCATCAGCGCCGCGGCGTCGCCGGCGGTGTCGAAGGCCCGCTGGTCGGTGTAGTAGTGCGCGATGCCGCGCTCCAGCCGGTTGTATTCGATACCGGTGGCGGCCACCACGTCCTTGAGCGCACCGTGGCTGTAGGCACCCAAGGCCACCAGCTGCTGCACGTTGCGCTCGAAGGCGGCGTCGTTGCACTGCGCCAGGAACTGCAGGCCCCAGCGCCACTGCTGCCAGCCTTCGCCAAAGGGCAGCTGCGGGCGGAACAGCAGCGGCGCATCGTCGCGGAACATCCACTTCAAGGCCTTCAGCGGCGCGTCCTTGTTGGCCCAAGGCTCGCAATAGCTGACGGAAATCTGCGCCGCGTTGCCGAAACTGGTTTCCAGCGCCGCGTCGGGCTGGCGGTCCACCACCGTGACCTCATGGCCGCGTTCCAGCAGATGCCAGGCGGTGCTCACGCCGATGATGCCGGCCCCCAAAACTACAACTTTCATCACGAACCCCTTTGCAACATTCGAGTTTGAAGGATGTTGCTTTCAATTAATAGAAAAATTAAACTCTCAGTGAAAACATCAGAGCAGCTAATAAAGCTGATAAGCAAAAACTGAAGAGCGCTGGCGGCCGGCACAACTGGCACAACCGGCAGATCGACCAGAAACCGGAAGAGGGGATGCGGGATGAGTACTTTTGACCCTGATGCACTCGAGTGCCTGGCGGCCATCGTGGAAGAGGGCGGCTTTGAGCGCGCGGCGCAGCGGCTGTCCATTACCCAGTCGGCGGTGTCGCAGCGCCTGCGGGCCCTGGAAGCCCAGGTCGGCACCGTGCTGATCGTGCGCAGCCGCCCGCTCAAGCCCACGTCGGCGGGGCAGCTGTTGCTCAAACACACCAAGATGCTGCGTCTCCTGCGCGCCGACCTCGAGCGCGACCTCAAGGAGCTGGCGCCCAGCTCCCTGGGCGGCGCGCGCGAGGAGGAGCGCATCTCCATCGCCATCAATGCCGACAGCATCGCCACCTGGGCCTTGCCGGCGTTGACCGACCTGGTGCAGCAGGGCCTGCCCATGGAGATCATCCACGACGACCAGAATTTCACCCATGAGTGGCTGCGCGAAGGCCAGGTGCTGGGCTGCGTGACGACGCTCAAGCAGGCGCTGCGCGGCTGCAAGGTGGAGCCGCTGGGCGCGATGCAGTACATCGCGGTGGCCGCGCCGGGCTTTGCGCAGCGCCGGCTCGGCCAGCGCGAAGGCGGGAGCGACAGGCCGGCCGAGCCGGCGCTGACGCAATACAACTTCCGCGAGGTGCCCTTTATTGCCTTCAACCGCAAGGACGAACTGCCGGTGGACTTTGTGGGCAAGGCATTCGGGCTCAAGCGCGTCACCCTGAACCAGCTGTTCGTGCCGTCCTCGGAAGGCATGGTCCGGGCCGTGCTGGCCGGATGGGGCGTCAGTGTGGTGCCGCGCCTGCTGGCCCAAGGCCTCATCGACCAGGGGCAGCTCGTCAATGTAGCGCCCCATTACACGCTGCCCATCCAGCTCTACTGGCACTGCTGGAATCTGGAGTCGGAGGTGCTGGACGCGCTCACGGCCGCGCTCAAGCAGACCGCGGCGCAGTCGCTGGTGCCCTGATCAGCGAATGGCGGTGCCGGGCTGAATCAATTCCTTGGTACTCAATTTGCCGGTGGCGCACCGGTTGCAGGCTTGTAGGACAAGGCCGTCTATAGGGACTTATGGCCTCAGTTTGGGGACTAATCCCATTTACAAGAACCTTGTGCTGGGCTCACACTGCGGGAGCCATGTGGTGCACGACGCGGCGTGGCGTGAAAGGCACAAGGGACACGAATGCTGGGATGGCTGGGACTGCGTACCCGTCTGGTGCTGCTGGTGCTGCTCGCGCTGCTCCCCGTCTTCGGCCTGCTTGTGTATTCCGCGGAGCAAAGTTACAAGGCCGCGCTGCGCCTGGCGCAATCCGACTTGCAATCGGATGTGCTGATGCTGTCCGCGCGCGAGCAGCGAACCGTGGACATGGTCCGCGACCTGTTGACCGGCATCGCCAGCAGCCCGCACATCAAGAACCCCGCGCCGGGGCTGTGCGACCAGCACCTGAAGAACCTCCATGCCGAGCACCCCGAGTTTGCCAACCTGGGCCTTGCCGCGCTTGATGGATCCCTGCGCTGCGACGCGATGGGCCTGGGCGAGCGCGTGCGCATCGACGACCGGTCTTTCTTCAAGGACGTCATTGCGGGCCGGCGCTTCGCGGTGGGCCGCCATGCCATAGGCCAGGCGAGCGCAAGCCCCGGCATCGGTTTCGCGGTGCCCGTGCGCAACGAGGCGGGGCGCATCACTGGCGTTGCCTTCGGCGTGCTGAGCCTGGCCGCCGTGGCGAATTCCCTGGCGGATGAGCGCTCCATGCCGGGGGCGCGCCTGGCCGTGCTGGACCGCGACGGCACGGTTCTGGCCATCTCTCCGCCGGCCCCCGCCTGGGTGGGCCGGCCCCACCCCGATCCCGTCGTGCAACAGGCCACGCGGGAGCGCCGCCAGGGCGTGCAGCAGGCAGCGGACGCGCAGGGCGATCAGCGCGTATACGCCACGGCGCCGGTGCAAGGCGGAGGAAGCGAAGGACTCTTCGCGGCGATCAGCGTTCCGCAGACGGTGATCGCCGCTCCCGGCCGCCGGAACCTGGCCATCGAACTGCTGGGGCTGGTGGTCGTGGCGCTGTTCGGCATCGCCTGCGCCTGGTGGACGGGCAACCGGGTGATCGTCGACCCCGCCAAGGCGATCCTGAAAGAAGCGGACGAGGTGGCCCGGGGCAATCTCCACGCGCGCGTCAGGCTGGGCCCGCTGTACCAGGGCGAGCTCGGCGAGATCGGGCACACCTTCAACCGCATGGCCGAAGCGCTGCAGGCACGCCAGCGGGAGCTCGATGCGATGCTGGACCGTGTGGACAAGGAGCGCGTCCTGCTGGACCTCATCCTCAACAGCATGAACGAAGGCGTGATCGCCGCGGACACCGAGGGCCGTTTCCTGCTGTTCAACGCCACGGCACGGGCGCTGTTTCCCGCGGCGCCCGACACAGGCATGGGTGTGGACGACTGGCGCCGCAACCACCAATTGCTGACGCTGGACGGCAAGACAGCCTATCCCGCCTCGGAGCGGCCCCTGACCCAGGCTGCGCGCGGCGTCAGCATCGACAACTGGGACCTGCTCTTGCGCCGGCCCGACGCGGACGACAGGATACTGCGCCTGAGCGCCCGGCCGCTGCGCGACGCCGCCGGTGTGCTGGTGGGCGGCCTCACCGTGTTCAACGACATCACCGCCCAGAAGGCGGCGGAAACCTTCTCCCGCGCGCAGGAGCAGGTGCTGGCGCTGATCGCCGGCGGCGCGCCCCTGGCGAAATCGCTGGATGCCGTCGTGCGCCTGATCGAGGACAGCTCGCCGGACAGCCTGTGCTCCATCCTGCTGCTGGAGGACGGGCGCCTGCACCTGGGCGCCGCGCCCAGCTTGCCCGACCGCTACAACCGGGCCATCGAAGGCCTGCTCGCCGGCGAGGGCGCCGGCGCCTGCGGCACGGCCGCCTTTCGCCACCAGCTGGTGGTGGTGGAGGACACGCAGACCGATCCGCTGATGCAGGATTACCGCGACCTGATGCGGGAGCACGGTCTGCGCGCCTGCTGGTCCATGCCGGTGGTGTCGACCGATGGCGACGTGCTCGCGACCTTCGCGATTTACCACGCCTACCCGTGCAAGCCGCAGGCAGCGGACCTTGAGCTGATCACCATCGCGGCGCGGCTCGCCGGCATCGCGCTTGCGCGCGCGCGCGCCGAGGCCGCCCTGGTCACCAGCGAAGCCCGCTTTCGCGAACTGGCGGAAAACATCCACGACGTTTTCTACAACGTGGACCCGCGCACCGGCCGCCTGCTGTATGTCAGCCCCGGCTACGAGAAGGTCTGGGGCCGCAGCCGCGAAAGCCTTTATTCCGACCCTCTCTCGTACGCTGAAGTCGCGCTGCCCGAGGACAGTTATTTGCTCAAGGAAGCCAGGAAGCGCAACCGCACCGGACAGGCCTCCGACATCGAATACCGCATCCGCTCCGGGGACGGCAGGATCCTGTGGATACGCGACCACGCCTACCCGGTCATGAATGCTTCGGGTGAGCTGGAGCGCGTGGTGGGCACGGCACGCGACATCACCGACCGCAAGCTGGCCGACTTGACGCTTGCCAGCACCAACCGGGCGCTGCAGATGCTGAGCCGCTCCAGCATTGCCATCAATCGTGTGGACGAGGAAGTCGGGCTGCTGGCCGAAGTGTGCCGTGTGGCCGTCGATGTAGGCGGCTACCGCATGGCCTGGGTGGGCTATGCGCAGGACAACGCGGAGCGCAGCATCGTGCCGATGGCGCACGCCGGCGAGGAAAACGGCTACCTTTCGGAGATTCGCCTGAGCTGGCGCGACGACGAGGTCACCGGCCAAGGCCCGGCGGGCCAGGCGGTGCGCAGCGGGGTGGCCCAGCAGTCCGGCGACATCAGCCGGGCTGAAAACCGCTTCCACTGGCATGCGCATGCCCTGAAGCGTGGCTTCCATAGCGCCTTGTGCCTGCCGCTGCGCGACGGGCCGCGCAGCTTCGGCGTGCTGTGCCTGTATTCGGGCCAGGCGCAGAATTTCAGCGCCGATGAAATCAAGCTGCTGCAGGAGCTGGCCGACAACCTGGCCTTCGGCATCCTCAGCCTGCGCGCCCGCCTGGAACGCCAGCGCAGCCAGGAGGCCGAACGGCTGGCCGTGATCAAGGTGCGCGAGCAGGCCTCGCTGCTGGACCGGGCACAGGACGCCATCATGGTCCGCAACATCGACCGGACCATACGCTTCTGGAACAAGGGCGCAGAGCGCCTCTATGGCTGGACGGCCGAGGAGGTGCTGGGCAAGACTATGGATACGCTCATGTACCCCGACCCACAGGTGTTGCTGGACAGCATGGCCAAGACACTGGCCAATGAGGGCGACTGGAGCGGCGAGATCGAGCAGCGCGCGCGCGACGGCTCGGTGGTGTGCATCGAGGCGCGATGGACGGTGGTGCGCGACGAGCGGGGCGTGGTCAACGGTGTGCTGGGCATCAATACCGACATTCGTGAGCGCAAACGGGCGCGCGAGGAAATTCTGCGGCTCAACGCCAGCCTTGAGGAGCGGGTGCAGCAGCGCACGGCCCAGCTGGAATTCGCCAACAAGGAACTGGAAGCCTTTTCCTACTCGGTATCGCACGACCTGCGCAGCCCGCTGAGTGCGGTGGACGGGTTCAGCGACCTGCTCGAGCGGACCATGGCCAAGGCCGAAAGCACGCCTTTGACCGAGCGCAGCCGGCACTACCTGGCGCGCATACGCGCGGGCGTGTCGCAAATGGGCGAGCTGATCGACGCCATGCTCACGCTGGCACAGGTGTCGCGCTCCATCCTGAAATGGGAGTGCGTCGATCTCAGCGCGATCGCCCAGGCCCTGGTGGCCGGCTACCAGGAGCGCGACCCCGGCCGTACCGTGAAGCTGAACATCGAGCCCGGCGTCACGGGGCCCGGCGATCCGCGGCTGCTCAAGCAGGTGCTCGACAACCTGCTCGGCAACGCCTGGAAGTTCAGCGCCAAGCAGGCCTGCACCGAAATCAGCTTCGGCCGCGAAACCGGCGAGGCGGGCGAGACGGTGTACTTCGTGCGGGACAGGGGGGCGGGCTTTGACATGGCCTACGCCCAGAAACTGTTTGGCGCCTTCCAGCGCCTGCACACGCCTTCGGAGTTTGCCGGCACAGGCGTCGGCCTGGCCACTGTGCACCGCATCCTTGTGCGGCACGGCGGAAAAATCTGGGCTAAATCAGAACCAGGCCACGGCGCCACGTTCTACTTCACCCTAAGTCCTGAGAGTGTGTGACACCCTCGAGATGGGCACATCCCCGTTCAGGCTCATTGCGTGTAGCCTCCCCCCTTAAGGGGGCGGTGCCTGCGGTCTGGCCCTTCGGCAGGCTCAGGACAGGCCAAGGCCAATCCCGCGGTGAAATGGGTCCACCCCTGTACAGGCTCACTGCGTGTAGCCTGCTCCCCCTCAAGGGGGCGGTGCCTGCGGTCTGGCAAAGCCAGTCCCGCGGCCCCCGCGGGTATGACACGAAGTGAAAGCGTGGGCTAAAAGGTCTTCTGCTGCAGAGTTTCGCGCAGTGCTTGAGCCTTGTCGGCGTCAAACTGCCCTTCCACCCGCGCCAGCACCTCACCCTGGCGGTTCACGACCACGGCATAGACCTGGTCGGTGCTGGCCAGGCCGGCGGAGCGCACGAAGCTGGCGCGGTCGGTGAACACCGGCACCATCTTGGCTCGCTCGGTATCGGCCGTGTAGTGTTGAAGCAGCCGGTCTTCCACCGCGCTGCGGCCCGTCAGCGTGCCCGGATCGTTAAGCACCGGCATGCGCATCCAGGTGATGGAGGGGTCGTTCCTGAGGTTCATGCCCTGGATCCAGCTCTCAACCTCGGCACGCTGGCCGCGCTTGAAGGTGATCAGGGCCAGCGTGCGGTCCGAGGGCAGGCCTTCGGGGACTGTCACCGGCTGTCGCAGCAGTGTCTGCGCCATGAATGCGGGCAGGCGGCCCATCACGCTGGAATCGTTGGGTGCCGCGAACGCGAATGCAAACGCCAGCCCGACGGCGGCAAGCCAGGCGCCAAGGTAAGACACGTTGCTTTTCATGGTGCTCTCCCCAATACGGGTGCGGTGCAGGAAGTCCTGCATGAACCCTTCAAGCAAGATACCTGCAAGCCGAATAGCGCGCAAATCAACAATTGGAACAAAGTGTTATCACTGCTTGACAAGCCTTTGTGCCGCTTGCTGATCCTGGTTGGGTTCTTCGGCGCGCAGGAAGTTCAAAGGAAAACAGGCGAGCACCTGCCGGCCGGAACGCTACGACTTTAGTCAGCAGCGGCGCCCCGGCCGCGGCCTATAAGAGTGCTATTGACCGATGGGAATCAGCAGCTCGGGCAAAAACCCTTCCTGCTCGCCCTTGCGCGCATAACCCAGCGGGTTGGCCACCACGCGGCAACCGCGGCTGATGTAATTAATGGCGCAGTGCAGGTGGCCGTGCAGCCATACGTCGGCCAGCGGCAACAAATCATCGAGCGCATTGCAAAAGCCTGCCGTACCCGGCACCAGGCCGTAGCGCGGGTCGGCGCTCAGCAGGCTGGGCGCGAAATGGGTGACGGCGACCGTGGGGCCGTCAAAGGGCTGGGCCAGCGCCTGCCGCAGCCAGGCCTGGCTTTGCAGGCCCTGCTCGCGCACGTCGGCCGCCAGCAGGGGCTGGCCGTTGCGGAACGAGTGGTTTTTGCTCAGGTAGAAATTCGCTGCGCGAAAGGCTTTCTCACGCGCTTTCAGCTGCTCGCCCAGCGTGATGTCCGCTGCCTGGGGCTGGCCCGCGCTCAGCGCGTCGAAGTCGGTCCACAGCGTGCTGCCGATAAAACGCACGCCTTGCAACACGATGGCTTCCTGTTCCAGCCACACCATGCCCAGCCGTTCGCAGGTCTCGCGCAGCCGTGCGTGGGTCGCGTCGAAGTCCAGGCCGTCATATTCGTGGTTGCCCGGCAGGAAAAGCACCGGCGTCGGCCAGTCCGCGCCGCCCTCGGTTGCGGGCAAGGGCGAAAACCGCGCCAGGCCGAAGTCGGCAACACCTCGTTCACCCAGCAGCGAGCCCTGCTGGTAGGAGCCTATGTCCCCGGCCAGCACCAGCACATCGGCGCCGGGCGCAGGCTTGGCCGTGAAGTCGGGGTTGGATTCAAGATGCAGATCGGAAAGAAGCTGAATGTTCACCCGGCCATTGTGCGGGAAGATGCAGCCGGGCCCAGGGCGGTCGGGCTTTGCGGGGCGCTCGCTTGCGCTGCGATGCCCCATGCGTTAGATTCCCCGGCCAGAGCATTGCCAGGAGCCGCTGGTGAAAGAGATCCCTCATGCAGAGGTCGCGCAGGCCTTTGCAGCCTATCCCCCGCCGATGCGGCGCAAGTTGCTGGCCTTGCGCAGGCTGATCCTGGACACCGCGGCCGCAACGCCCGGCGTCGGCGAAATCGAGGAAATGCTCAAGTGGGGCGAGCCCGCCTATCTCACCTCGGCCAGCAAAAGCGGCAGCACCATTCGCCTGGGTCCGGTCAAATCAAGCCCGTCGCAGTACGCGCTTTACTTCAACTGCAAGACCACGCTGGTGGATACCTTCCGCACGCTGTTCCCGGTGGAGCTGCACTATGAAGGCAACCGTGCCATCGTGCTGGAGGCTGCCGATGCGCTGCCGCGTGACGCGCTGGCGTTCTGCATCACGGCGGCGTTGACCTACCACCGGAGGAAATCCGCATGAAACCCCGCATTACCTTGATCACCCTGGGTGTTGACGACCTTGAGCGTTCGCTGGTTTTTTACCGTGACGGCCTGGGGCTGGCAACGCCCGGCATCGTCGGTGAAGAATTCGAGCACGGCGCCGTGGTCTTTATTGATTTGCAGCCGGGTCTCAAGTTGGCGCTGTGGCCGCGCGCCAGTCTGGCGCACGACACGGGCTTGTCGGCATCACAGCGCGGGGCGCCGGCGTTTTCATTGGCGCACAACGTGGCCTCGCGGCAAGAGGTCGACGCCGTGATGGCCGAGGCGAAAACAGCCGGCGCCGTGATCACCAAGCCGGCAGGCGCGACCTTCTACGGCGGCTACGCAGGCTACTTCCAGGATCTGGATGGCCACCTCTGGGAGGTGGCGTGGAATCCGCAGTTCGAGATAGCCGACTAGTCCTGCCGGCGCTGGTGTGGTGCGTCAGGCCAGCGGCGCCGTCAGCCGCACCGTGAAGCTGGTGCCTTGCCCCGGCAGGCTGCTCACCTCGATCTCACCGCGGTGCAGGTCCACGCACTCCTTGACGATGTGCAGGCCTATGCCGGTGCCGGAGATGTTGCCGACGTTGGTGCCGCGGTGAAAGCTGCCGAACAGGCGCGGCAGGTCGGCCTCCGGAATGCCTATGCCCTGGTCGGTGATGCGCAGGTGGATCTGCTCGCCCACGCCGCGCACCGCAAACCTCACCGGCGTGTCGGGGTCCGAATATTTGAGCGCGTTGCCCAGCAGGTTGATCACGATGTGGCGCAGCAGCTGTTGGTCCGCCGTGCGCGGCGTGTCCAGCCCGTCGCAGGTGAGGGACACCCGCGCGGCCTGCGGGTTGCCGCGCTCGAGTTCCGCCATCACCTGCACCAGCCAGTCGGGCACCAGCAGCGGCGCGGGTTCAAACCTGAACTTGCCCAGCTCCAGGCGGCTGGTCAGCAACACCTGCTCGACCATGTTGCTCATGCGCGCGACGGCGGTCTTGATCTGGCCCAGCAGCTCGCGGCGCTCCTCGGCCGGAAAGCTCGCGCCGTAGGCATCGAGCAGTTCCACGGAGGAGAGGATGGCGGCCAGCGGAGTGCGGAATTCGTGCGAAGTGACGGCCACGAAGCGCGACTTGAGCTCCGACAGCTCGCGCTCGTGCGCCAGCGCCTTGAGCATGTCTTCCTCGGCCTGGCGCTTGAGCGTCACGTCGGTCAGGAAGTTCAGCGTGGCCGGCGTACCCTCCCATTCGAACCGCACCGCGCTGATCTCCAGCCAGCGCGTGACGCTCTGGCTATGCTGCACGCGGAATTGGTAGTGGTTCTCCACCGTCTCGCCGCGCAGGCGCTTCATGTGGTTGTCCAGCACCCGCTCGCGGTCGTCGGGGTGGATGAATTCGATAAAAGGCCGCGACTTGGCGGTGGCCTCGTCCAGCGCCGTCAGCTTCAGCGCCTTGGGGTTGGCGTAGAGGATGCGCCCGCCCGCCGTGACCAGGATGCCTTCGCTGACGTTTTCGACCACCGCGCGGTATTTGGCCTCGGAGTCGGTGCGCCGGCCGATCTCCACGCGCAGCTGCTTGGAAGTGTCGAGCTGCCAGGTGATGTTGCTGGCCAGGTGGATGACGCGCAGCAACTGGCCCGAGGGGCTGTGGATGGGCAGCGCGCGCTGGCTCAGCCGGGCGGTGTCGCCATTGGGCCTGCGCACCCGATACTCATCGCTGCGTTTGACGGCCGACAGCTGCAGCTGCCGCACCCGGTCGCGGTCCGCCGGGTCGACCTGCTCCAGCCACTGCCAGGGGTCGCCCGCGAGTTTGCCGGCCGACTGGCCAAAGAACATCTCGAAAGCCGGGTTGGTGTAAGTGATGCGGCCGCCGGCCGGATCCCAGGACCAGAGCATGGCGTCGATGTTGGCGGCGATTTGCCGCAGCAGCTCTTCGCCCGGCAGCGAAACAGGCGCCACGGCCGTCGTCGATGCGGGGGAAGGGCGGGACATGCAGGGAGCATAGCCGTATCGCGAGTGTGAATTCCTCCCAGAAAACCCCGGCTATATGGGCTTGCGGATCAAACTATGCATGTTTTGCATGGGTATGCGTTGATCCTAGGGTTGAAACCCTAGGGAAAACCCTTATTCTTGATTCACCGCAACTTTTCACCCACCCATGGGTGACTTTCGACATGTATAGCCTGTTTGCCCAAATTGCCCGTTTTCTGCCTTCCGCCGCCGGTGTGGCCCCCGTCAACGGCGTGGCCCACAACCTGATGGAGCGCGCCGAAGCCCGTGCCGGCCGTAACCCGCAGCAAGCCCAGGAACTGCGCACCGCCGCTTACGCCTACCTCAGCGTCGTACGCTGAGCCCCCACGCTTCCCCACTTCGTGTGGGTCGCTGCCCCCTCAAGGGGCCGGCCGCCTTGCGGCTGGCAAAGTCAGACCGCGGCTTCAGCTGGTAAAGACGGGGCCTCGCTCGGGGCGGATGCGGTCAGAGCTTGACTCCTGCTCCTTTGACGGCCGGTGCCAGCACCGCCACCTGGTCCTTGACGAAGCCGCCGAACGCGGCCGGGCTCATGGCCTGGGTGGCGATGCCCAACTCCAGCATTTTCTTTTTGACTTCCGCCGTGGCGAGAATTTCGTTGCATGCGGCGTTCAGCCGTGCCACCACGTCGGCCGGCATGTGGGCGGGCCCGCTCAGGCCGAAGAAGTTGTCGAGCACCAGCTTGCGGTAGCCGAACTCCACCACGCTGGGCACATCCGGCACCAGCGGGGAACGCGTCGCCGAGGTCACCGCCAGCGGCACCAGCTGCCCACTCTTGAAGTAAGGCACAAACGCCGTCAGCACATCAATGCCAATCGGGACCACGCCCGCGATCAGGTCGGTCGTCATGGGCGCGCCGCCGCGGTAGGGAATGTGCTGCAGGTTCACGCCCATGGCTTTTTTCATCAGCTCGCCGTAAATGTGCCCAATGGACGCCGGCCCGCCCGAGCCGAAGTCCAGCCGGCCCAGCTTGCGAGCTTGCGCCTCCACATCGGTGATGGTCTTGATGGGCGCATGCGGGTTGGCCATGACCACGCAGGGCGCGTTGCCGATCAGCGCGATGTGGGTAAAGCCCTCGACCGGGTCATAGGGTTGCTTCTCCAGCGCGAAAGGGCCTATGGACACTGGCGTCGAATTGCTGAGCATCAGGGTGTAGCCGTCCGCCGGCGCCTGTGCTACCACCAGCCCGCCGACGCTGCCGCCCGCCCCGGGGCGGTTGTCCACCACCACCGCCTGGCCCAGCTTCTTGCCGAGGTGCTCGGCCATCAGGCGCGCGACGATGTCGCTGGCGCCGCCGGCCGGGAAGGTCACGATGATCTTGATGGGCTTGTCCGGCCAGGCCGCGAAAGCCGGCAGGGCCATGGAGGCTGCTCCGCCGGCGAGAAGTTTGAGCGCGCTTCGGCGCGGTAAATGATGCCGGGAAATAAGTGAGAGGGACATGGAGCGCTCCTGCATACGGTTGGGTGCAGACCATTCGCAAAAACCATGCCTTCGCCATGCGCTTTAGACCGAGAACGCCTTGTCAGCGGCGCGCACCACCGCCTGCCGTAGCCACACGTGCGCGCTGCGCTGCCGGGAGCGGCGGTGCCAGACCGCGTCCACATGCACCGGCGAGACGTCAAAAGGCAGCGGGCGCAGCACCAGCTGCTCGGCAATGCCGGTCACCCGCACAAAGTGGCGCGGCAACACCGTCAGCAGGTTGGAGTTGGCCACCACCCGGCCGGCGGTGAAAAATTGGTTGACGGTGAGCACGACCTGCCGCTTGCGTCCCAGCGATGCCAGGGCTTCGTCGATAAACCCGTAGGGCCGGCCCGAAAAGCTCACCAGCATGTGGCGCGCGGCGCAAAAGCGGTTGAGCGTGAAGGGGCCGGTGGCCAGCGAGTGGTCCTTGCGCATCACGCAGACGTACTCGCCGTCGTAGAGCCGCTGGTGCGAAAACGGCAGCGGCTCCCCGCTTTGCTCACTGGCCGTCAGGTCGGCCAGCAGTGAGGGGAAATAGCCTATGGCCAGGTCGCAGGTTTCTTCGTCCAGCAGGCGCCGCGGGTCGCGGGTGGTGAGCGGCACCACCCGTATCGACACGCCCGGGGCTTCGCGCTCCAGCGTTTCGACCAGGCCGGGCATCAGCTCGGCCGCGGTGGCGTCGGCCATGGCCAGCACAAAGGTGGTGCTGGCTTCGGCGGGCACAAATTCGTTGGGGACCAGCGACTCCTGCAATTGCTGCAGCGCCTCGCGCACGGCCGGCCAGATGGCCAGGGCGCGTGGTGTGGGCGCCATGCCCTGGCCGCTGCGCTGCACCAGTTCGTCGCCCAGGGTCTCGCGCAGCCGGCGCAGCGCATTGCTGACGGCGGGCTGGGTCAGCGACAGGTTGCGCGCGGCCCGCGTCAGGCTGCGCTCGGCCATGACCTCGTCGAACACACGGAGCAGGTTCAGGTCCAGCGTCCGGAAATTGAGGGGATTGAAGGTGTCGGAAGCCATGGTTTGGAGGGCAAGCGCCTAAGTTATCACCAATATGAATGAATCTCATCATAAAGATAAAGTTGAATAGCATCAGTGATAACCCTAATATCCCTGTACCCGCCGAGATATCTTGTCCTGGCGGGGATCAGCAATAAACGGGAGTTCATCATGACCAGCTTCGTCAATATCAAACATTCCACACAGCACCCCGGCGTTGTCCGTGCTGAGTCGGCCTTTGGTGCCGTGCGCCAGCTGGGTCAGGCCTTCACCGGCACCCGCGGCCTCGCCACGCTGCTGTTGTCCGCCGTCGCGGCCGCCATCATGGTGGTGGCATACCAGGTGATGGACAGCGTCACTGAAGGCCATCTGCTGGTGATGTGGATCGCCTTGTGGGCTGTCGCTTTTGCCGTTCTGGCGCTGTTCGCCGGTACCGCGCGCAACCTTGCGGCCCGTGTCAAAGCCGGCCTGGACGACTGGTCGCGCAGCCTGGCCGAAGCCCGCGCCGACCAACGCCTCTGGCAAGCCGCCAAGAACGACCCTCGCGTGATGGCCGACCTGCAAATGGCCCTGCAACGCGCTGCCGATGCTGAAGTGGAAGCGCCCGCCACTCCGGCCGTCAAGGCAGAGCGCACCGAAGCCGTCAGCGGCGCCTCGGTGTTGCGCGCCTACCACCGCAGCTACATCTAAGCATCCTGGCGGATGCCCGGCCGGCCGCCGCGGCGGCCCACAAAAAAAGCCACCTTGTCAGGTGGCTTTTTTTTGCCCCGGCCGACAGGCCTTGGGGCGTGAGGCGCGGCGCAGGTCGTGCGCCGTGCCCGCTTGGCTCTACCGGTCAGGCAGCCAGGCGGCGCTCGATCGCGGCTTTGGTCTCCCCCAGCTCTTTCGGCAGGTGATGTTCGAGTTGCTTGAACAGTTCGGCGTGCAGCTCCAGCTCCTTGAGCCAGGCGGCCTTGTCGATGCTGGTCACGGTCTTGAACTGCTCGGCGCTGAAGTTCAGGCCGGTCCAGTTCAGGTCTTCATAGGCGGGGCTGATGCCGGTGATGTGCTCGGAACCCTTGCCCGTGCCTTCGATGCGGTCGATCATCCACTTGAGCACGCGCATGTTCTCGCCGTAGCCGGGCCAGACGAACTTGCCGTCTTCGCCCTTGCGGAACCAGTTGGTGGTGTAGATCTTGGGGATCTTGGCGCCGGTGGCTTCCAGCTTTTTGCCGACGTTGAGCCAGTGCTGGAAGTAGTCGCTCATGTTGTAGCCCATGAAGGGCAGCATGGCGAAGGGGTCGCGGCGCACCACGCCGGCCTGGCCGGTGGCGGCTGCCGTGGTTTCCGAGCCCATGGTCGCGGCCATGTACACGCCTTCGACCCAGTTGCGCGCTTCGGTGACCAGCGGCACGGTGGTGGAGCGGCGGCCGCCGAAGATGAAGGCGTCGATCGCCACGCCTTTCGGGTCGTCCCAGGCGCTGTCCAGGGCCGGGTTGTTGGTGGCTGCCACGGTGAAGCGGGCGTTGGGGTGGGCGGCTTTGGCGCCGGTTTCCTTGGCGATCTGGGGCGTCCAGTCCTTGCCCTGCCAGTCGATCAGGTGCGCGGGCTGGCCGCCGGTGTCTTTTTCCATGCCTTCCCACCACACGTCGCCGTCGTCGGTGAGGGCCACGTTCGTGAAGATCACGTTCTTGTCCAGGCTCGCCATGCAGTTCGGGTTGGTGTGGAAGTTGGTGCCCGGGGCCACGCCGAAGTAACCGGCTTCGGGATTGATGGCGTAAAGCTTGCCATCCGCGCTGGGCTTGATCCAGGCGATGTCGTCGCCGATGGTGGTGACTTTCCAGCCGTCAAAACCAGCCGGTGGCACCAGCATGGAGAAGTTGGTCTTGCCGCAGGCGCTGGGGAAAGCCGCCGCCACGTGGTATTTCTTGCCTTCCGGGTTGGTCACGCCGAGGATCAGCATGTGCTCGGCCAGCCAGCCTTCGTCGCGGCCCATGTTGGAAGCAATGCGCAGCGCAAAGCACTTCTTGCCCAGCAGCGCGTTGCCGCCGTAGCCGGAGCCGTAAGACCAGATTTCTCGCGTCTCGGGGTAGTGCACGATGTACTTGGTCTTGTTGCAGGGCCATTTCACGTCCTTCTGGCCCTCGGCCAGCGGCGCGCCCACGGTGTGCACGCAGGGCACAAAGTCGCCGTCCACGCCCAGCACGCCGAACACCGCCTGGCCCATGCGCGTCATGATCTTCATGTTGACGGCCACATAGGGGCTGTCGGAGAGTTCGATGCCGATGTGCGCGATCGGCGAGCCCAAGGGCCCCATGCTGAAAGGCACCACATACATGGTGCGGCCCTTCATGCAGCCGTCAAACAGGGGCTGCAGTGTCTGGCGCATCTCGGCGGGCGCCATCCAGTTGTTGGTGGGGCCGGCGTCTTCCTTCTTCGCCGAGCAGATATAGGTGCGGTCTTCCACGCGGGCGACGTCGGTGGGGTCGCTCTGGGCCAGGAAGCTGTTGGGGCGTTTGGCTTCGTTGAGCTTCTTGAAGGTGCCGGCGTCGACCAGCTGCTGGCACAGGCGCTGGTATTCGGCGTCGCTGCCGTCGCACCAGTACACGTTGTCGGGTTTGCACAGGGCCACCATGTCGGCGACCCAGGCGATCAGTTTCGCGTTCTTGACGTAGCTGGGTGTGTTGAGCTTGAGGCCCTGCATCACGGGTTGGTTCATCGAAAAAACTCCAAAGTTAAAAAGCGTTATTTCGAGAAGCGTTGCGCGGCAACCCGGGTGGTTGGGACGTCGAAACGGTTGTCGAAATAAGGCTTGGAACTTTCCGGAGCCAGGTCAAAAGCAGGACTGATGAACTGCTTTTTTAACCTTCCAGGGGGCCGGCCGGTCGACTCATTTTAAGAAGATAGCTGCCGGTTACCTTGTGGTTACCACCAAAAGTTATGCAGAACTTGCATGGGGTTATGCATATGGAATGCGGGGGTTCAAGCAGCCCTGACATGGGTGCGTGGAATGCGGGGAAAGGAAGAGTGGCGCTGAGGTTTCCCCGTGGATCTGCGGTGAAACGGGCCGAAGGGGTGCTGGGGCCGGAAACAAAAAAGTCCGCAGGCTGCGGACTTTTTGGGAGAGCGGGGGCGCTCAGGCCATGTAGATGGCGATGAAGGCCAGCAGGAACATCAGCACGCCGCCGACCACGGGCAGAACAATGGGGATCACGGGGACGATCGCGTCAACGGCTTCCTGCTCCTGTGCGTGCGTGACGGTGTCGTGGGCGGCATTGGTGGTGTGGCTGGCTGGACTGGACATGGGGGTTCCTGAATTGCTTTGAATTGCTCGAAAGTCTGGCCGGATTTTACCCGTATGCCGCAGCGGCTGGCCAAGAAGCCCCACGGCCCTGTTTGCGTTGCCCAGTTGCGTTACGCTTTACCCATGCTTGTTAGCGGAAGGAACGCATGAAATCCCCCTTACCATTTCGACCCCTGGCGGCCGCTGTGTCCGCTCTTGTCCTGCTTTCGGCCTGCGCTACCGCCGGGCCCAACAGCGCCTCGGCCAGGCCGGTGCTGTATCCCAATGCCACCCTCAACCGCGTGGGCGATGCCCAGGGACAGGCCGAAGTCAATGCCTGCATGTCGCGGGCGTCGGCCGCCGGGCTCAGCCCCACGCAAAGCGGCAATGAGGTGGGCCGCCGCGCCGGTGAGGGCGCGGCTGTCGGCGGCGTGGCTTCGGCCGTAGGGGCCTTGATCACCGGCCGGGGCGGGGAAGGCGTGCTGCGCGCCGGGGCCGCGGGCGCTGCCGTGGGCGGCTCGGCGGGCGCGGTGTCGGGTGCCTTTCACAACGACAAGCCCAACAGCACCTACCGCAGCTTTGTACACCGCTGCCTCAGCGAGCGGGGCTTTGAGGTGATCGGGTGGAACTGACTTGCGGCGGAGCTGCCGCCGCAGCTCAGTGCTGCTCCGACGCCTCGTAACCAGCCGCGTTGAGCGCCGCCAGTACCTGCTGGATGTGGTCGCGCCCGCGCGTCTGGATCACCAGTTCGATCTCCACGTTCTGCGCCGAGAGCATGGTGAAGGCGCGCTGGTGATGCACTTCGTCGATATTGGCACCGGCATCGGCCACGGTGGCCGTGATTTTTGCCAGTGAGCCGGGAACGTCGCGCACGCTGACCTTGATGCGCGCCAGGCGCCCGGCCCGCACCATGCCGCGTTCGATGATGGCGGCCAGCAGCAGCGGGTCAATGTTGCCGCCGCACAGCACCAGCCCCACCTTCTTGCCTGCAAAGCGCGCCGGGTACTTGAGCAGTGCCGCCAGCCCGGCCGCGCCGGCGCCTTCCACCAGCGTCTTCTCAATCTCCAGCAGCATCACCATGGCTTGCTCGATATCGCCCTCGTCGACCAGCACCAGGTCGTCCACCAGCCTGGCGATGATGGCTTGCGGAATGACGCCTGGCGTGCCGACGGCGATGCCTTCGGCGATGGTGCTGGTGCCCTGCGGGTGTTTGGTGCCCTTGATGGCGTTGACCATGCCCGGGAAGCGGGAGGTCTGCACGCCGATGATTTCAATGCCGGGCTTCAGAGCCTTGGCCGCCGTGGCCATGCCCGCGATCAGGCCGCCGCCGCCCACCGCAATGACCAGGGTATCCAGCTCGGGCACGGCATGCAGCATCTCCAGCCCGACGGTGCCCTGGCCCGCGACGATGGCCTCGTCGTCATAGGGGTGCACAAAGACCAGGCCTTCCCGCTCGGCCAGCATCAAGGCGTGGGCCCGCGACTCGTCCAGCGAGTCGCCGTGTAACACCACTTCGGCGCCAAAGCCGCGGGTGCGCTCTATCTTCACACCCGGCGTGAAGCGCGGCATCACGATCACTGCGCGCAGGCCCAGGCGCTGCGCATGGTAGGCCACACCCTGGGCATGGTTACCCGCACTCATGGCGATCACGCCGCGGCGCCGTTCGTCGGCTGACAGTTGCGCGAGCTTGTTACAAGCGCCACGCTCCTTGAAAGAAGCGGTGTACTGGAGGTTTTCGAACTTCAGGAAAATCTGTGCGCCCGTGAGCTGCGAGAGCGTCTTCGATTCAACGCAAGGGGTGTCCAGCAACTGGCCTTGCAGCCGCTGGGCGGCCTGTTCGATGTCGGTAAGGCTGAGCATGATTTCCTCTGTAGTTTTTCGCTGGCTTGTTCTGTTGCGGTGCTGAGATTGTGCCGATACATTTTCCGTGCGTTCCTTGGCGTTTCTGTGGCGCATTTCACACGGGGGTGTTCAAGTAGTGTCTTCCATGATGCTTCAAGCTGCGTTATGGTGGAGCCTCGTTGAACCCTCCGGCGCCCAGGCGCTCTTAGTCAGGGTGGTGCATCAGTCAGTCAATGAGGCAAGGTCCAGAGGCATGTCAACCAATGATGTCGATGTAAGTGCAAGAGGGAGGTTTGTCCATGGGCAGGCGTTCCGTTAGCGAGCAGCAATGGCTGCTGTCCCCCGGCCTGAAAGAAGCGCCGGTGCTGGACCTGATGTGTTCGCATTTCGTGCTGACGCTCGCGGCCCGCCAGGGCGCAAAGTTCAACGTCAGGCGCGACCTCAACAGCCTGCTCTCGCTTTCCGGCCGGCACCTGGTCTGGCCGCTGCCCGCGCTGCAACGCCTGCGTGAGTTCCTGGCCCGCCGCTGCAAAGACAACGAATTCTGGCGCGGCCATGAAAGCCTCACCGATGCCGAGTTCATGGCGCGCCACGGGGCCTGGCGCGGCCCCTATGAAGAAGGCACGCTGTTCTTCTACCTCGACGAACACGCCAAGGACCAGCCCCGGGACTTGCTCTCGGTGCTGGCCGCCACGGGCGAATGGCTTACGCACGCGCTCAAGAAACAATCCACCCTCGTCGAGAAGAACATCGACGCGCTGGCCAACCTGCTCCAGCTCAACCGCGCCGAGCGCGCACTGCTGCTCTACGGCACCCTCGCGCGCTACCAGCGCGACCTGCGCTCCCTGCTGGTCGAATTCAAGGTCAACAACGCCCCCGAGGCCTATGCCRCCATCGCCGACGTGGCCGGCGTCAAGGCGCCTGAAGTCGCCGAGGCGCTGCGCGCCGGCTCGCGCCTTGAGCGCATCGGCATGGTCGAGAACCTGATCTCCGAACACAACATCACCGACCTCGCCGACCTCATGAAGGTCAGCGAGAAACTGCCGCCTGTGCTGATGCGCGAGTACCGCGACCAGAACGAACTCATGGCCGTCTTCACCCGGCCCGCCGCACTCAGCAGCCTGGGCCTGGCCGATTTCGCCTTCGTGCAGGAGGATGCGCAGGTGCTGGTGTCCCTGCTGCGCAATGCCGTGGCGACGAAAGAGCAGGGCGTCAACGTGCTGCTTTATGGCCCCCCCGGGACGGGCAAAACCGAACTGGCCAAGGTGGTTTCGCGTGCGGCGGGGCTGGACCTGTTTGAGGTTGAATATGCCGACCGCGACGGCAACTCGCTGAGCGGGCGAGACCGCTACCGTTCACTGCAGATCGCGCAGGTCTTCCTCAAGGGCAGCACGCATTCGGCTTTGCTGTTCGATGAGGTGGAGGACGTGTTCCCGCCCATCTCGAGCGAAGCCGCGCAGTTGATGGCGCGCTCCGAACAGCTGCCGGTGCCGGCCAGTGGTTCGGTCAGCGGCAAGGCTTGGGTCAACCAGATCCTGGAATCGAATACGGTGCCCACGCTGTGGGTCACCAACCGCATCGAACAAATAGACCCGGCCTTCCGCCGCCGCTTTGCCTATCACCTGGAGCTGCGCTCGCCGCCGCCCGGCTCGCGCGAGGGCGTGGTGCGCAAGACACTGGAAGGCGTGCAGGTCAGCGAGGCTTTTGTGGCCAAGCTCACCGCACGCAAGGGCCTCACGCCCGCGCAGATACGGACGGCCGTTCGTTTCGCCCGCCTGGCCAGTGCACCCGAAGAGACAATGGATGTGCAGGTTGACGCCCAAGGCATGCAAGCCATCCTGGCCGGCGGCAGGCCGCTGCTGATGGAGTCGCTGATCGAGCGGCAGCTCAAGAATGCCGACCTGGCCTTGGGCAACAAGTCAGAGGCGGCGGGCCGGCGCAGCGTCACCACCTACGACCTGACCATGCTCAATGTCGAGTCCCGCTTTGAAGTGCCGCGCATTGTGGAGGCGCTCAAAAGCCGCGGCCACGGCAGCCTGTGTTTTTACGGGCCGCCCGGCACCGGAAAAACCGCGCTGGCCGAGCACATCGCCAAGGCGCTGGATTTGCCCCTCATCATCAAGCAGGCCAGCGACCTCATGAGCAAGTATGTCGGCGAGACCGAGCAGAACATGGCCGCGATGTTCCGTGAAGCCGAGTCCGAGAAAGCCGTGCTGCTGCTCGATGAAGCCGACAGCTTTCTGCAGGACAGGCGCGGCGCCCAGCGCACTTACGAGGTGACCGAGGTCAATGAAATGCTGCAGGGCATGGAACGCCACAACGGCATTTTCATCTGCACCACCAACCTGTTCGACAGCCTGGACCAGGCGGCCCTGCGCCGCTTCACTTTCAAGATCCGGTTCATGCCGCTGACCCGCGAACAGCGCGAATCCATGTTTATGGTTGAGGCACTGGCAGGCGATGCGGCCTTGCTGACCGGCGAATTGCGCGAGCGCCTGGCCAGGCTCACCCAGCTGTGCCCCGGCGATTTCGCGGCGGTCAAACGCCAGGTTGACATTCTGGCGGCCGAGTTTTCGGCGGAAGAATTCCTGGCGCAACTGGAGGCCGAGCACCGCATCAAACCCGAGGTGCGCGAAGGGCGCAACATGGGGTTTCTGCAGTAACCCCGGTTTTGTGCGGCTCTACACGCAGGCCAGGCTGGCCTGGTGCTTTTGCCGGATGGCTTCGCTGACCTCGAGCTGCGCTTGCCGCACGATGCGGCCGTCTTCCATCCACAGCAGCTGGCCTGGCTGCATCTGCTGCCAGTTTTCATTGCGCGTGAGAGGCTGGGTTGCAACCACGCAGAGGCGGTCTTCAGGGTTGTTGGTCTGCGCAAAGTCCATGCTGAGGTCGGCGTCCACCAGGCTGGCATTCGAAAAAGGCCATTCGCGCACCAGGTACCACAGCCGGGTCGAGCAGTGCGCGAAAAGCGACTGGCCGTTGGACAGCAGGTAGTTGAACACGCCGAACTCGGCCGTGCGTTCGCTCATGGCGCACAGCGTGTCGAACACGATGTCGGCTGAGCAGGGCTCGCGCGGGCTGATGCGCTTGAGTTCCTCCATCAGCGCGCAAAAAGCCCTCTCGCTGTCGGTGGTGCCCACCGGCTGGTAGTTGCCGGCGGACTCCGGCTGGTAGTCGATCAGGTCGCCGTTGTGGGCGAACAGCCAGTGCCGGCCCCAGAGCTCGCGGGTGAAGGGGTGGCAGTTTTCCAGCCGCATCGGATCGCCCTGTGTGGCCTTGCGGATGTGCGAAACCACATTGCGCGACTTGATCGCGTAGTGCTTGAGCATCTCGGCCACTGGCGAGGTCGCCGCCGGCTGGGCGTCGACGAACAGGCGGCAGGCCTTGTCTTCGAAAAAGCCGATGCCGAAGCCGTCCGCGTGGTGGTCGGTCAGGCCGCCGCGCGCGGCGAAACCCGTCAGCGAAAACCTAAGGTCCGCCGGCTTGGCCGAATTCATTCCCAATAACTGGCACATGGATGCTAGTTTAATGCCCCAGAATTTTGGACAGGAAATCCTTGGCCCGGTCGGTCTGCGGATGGTTGAAGAACTCGGTAGGTGAGTTTTCCTCGACGATCTGGCCCTGGTCCATGAAGATCACGCGGTCGGCCACGGCCTTGGCAAAGCCCATTTCGTGCGTCACGCACAACATGGTCATGCCCTGGTTGGCCAGCTCCATCATCACGTCCAGCACCTCCTTGATCATTTCCGGGTCCAGCGCCGAGGTCGGCTCGTCGAACAGCATGATCTTGGGCGTCAGGCACAGCGCCCGGGCAATCGCCACGCGCTGCTGCTGGCCGCCCGAGAGCTGCAGCGGGTATTTCTGCGCCTGCTCGGCGATGCGCACGCGTTCGAGCTGGTGCATGGCGCGCTCGATGGCGTCCTTCTTGGACAGGCCGGCGACCCAGGTCGGCGAGAGTGTGAGGTTCTCCAGCACCGTCAGGTGAGGAAACAGGTTGAACTGCTGGAACACCATGCCGACCTGGCGGCGCACCGCGTCAATCGCCTTGATGTCGTCGCCCAGCACCGAGCCCGCGACCGTGAGCTTGCCTTCTTGGTAGTCCTCCAGCGCGTTGATGCAGCGGATCATGGTGGACTTGCCCGAGCCCGAAGGCCCGCAGATCACCAGGCGCTCGCCTGGTTTGACTTGAAGGTCGATGTCGCGCAACACGTGGAAGTTGTTGCCGTACCATTTGTTGACCTTGTCGAAGTGGATGGTGGGTTCTGTCATTTTTATTCCTGTTCAACGGGCTTTGCCCACGGCGAGGCGGCGTTCAATCCACAGGCAGTAGCGCGACATGGCGAAGCAGCAGGTAAAGTAAATCGCGGCAATGAAAATATAGGCCTCAATCTTGAAGGGCCGCCAGTTCGGGTCCGACCCCACCGCCAGCGACAGCGCGCCCGTGAGCTCGTACAGCGACACGATGGTCACCAGCGAGGTGTCCTTGAAGAGCGAGATGAAGTTGTTCATGATGCTGGGCACCACCGTGCCCAGGGCTTGCGGCAGCACGATCTTGACCTGCGTCTGCCAGTAACCCAGTCCCAGGCTGGCCGCCGCCTCAGTCTGGCCCTTGGAAAGCGACTGCAGACCGCCGCGCACGATCTCGGCCATGTAGGCCGCGGCAAACAGCGTGATGCCGACGATCACGCGCACCAGCACGTCCGGCGACTGGCCTATGGGCATGAACAGCGGGAACATGAAGCTGGCCATGAAGAGCACCGAGATCAACGGCACGCCGCGTATCAGCTCCACGTAAATCACGCAGAGCGTGCGTATGGCCGGCATGTTGGCGCGGCGCCCGAGCGCCACCACCACGGCGATGGGGAAGGCGATGGTCATCGAAATCACCGTGAGCATCACCGTCAGCGGCAAACCGCCCCATTGGTCGGTCGTCACCTTGGCCAGGCCCAGAACGCCGCCGCTCATCAGCGTGAAGAAGGCGGCCAGCACCACCGCCCACAGCAGCGCGAGCCAGGGCTTCCAGAACCAGCGTATGCAGCTGGCCACCACCAGGCCCAGCAGCAGCAGGGTCGCAAGCTCCGCGCGCCAGTGCTCGGGCTGCGGGTAGCGGCCCAGCAGGATGATGCGGCCCTTTTCGCGGACCACGCCCCAGCAGGCGCCCACGCCGCGCGCGGCCTGGCAGGCGTCCGGGTCCGCCGCCGTAACGGCATGCAGGATGCCCCACTGCACGATGCCCGAAGCGGCCCACAGCAGCAACGCCAGCACGATCAGGGACACCAGCGAGTTGCCGATGCTGGAGAAGAGGTTGTTGCGCAGCCAGGGGAGGGCGCCCTCCATCTTGATGGGGGCGGGACGGGCTGCGATGGGTACAAAGGTCTTGCTCATCGCTCAACGCTCCTTGATGGCGGCACGGCTGTTGAACCAGTTCATCAGGCCGGACGTCGCCAGCGAGGTGCTCAGGTAAATCAGCATGATGATGGCGATGCACTCCACGGCCCGGCCGGTCTGGTTCAGCGAGGTGTTCGCGATGGAAACCAGGTCGGGGTAACCCACGGCCACGGCCAGCGAGGAGTTCTTGGTGAGGTTGAGGTATTGGTTGGTGAGCGGCGGGATGATGACCCGCAAAGCCTGCGGCAGCACCACCAGCCGCATCGAGTGGCCGCGCGACAGGCCCAGCGAAGCGCTGGCCTCATGCTGGCCCAGCGACACCGAGGCGATGCCGGCACGCACCACTTCGGCCACAAAGGCGGAGGTGTAGAGCACCAGGCCCAGCAGCACCGCGAGGTATTCCGGCGACAGCGCACCGCCGCCTTCGACCTGCGACTCGGTCAAGACCGGCATGTTCCATTCCATGGGTGCACCGCCTGCGAGCCAGCCGGCCAGTGCGCCGCCGACGACGAGCGCCAGCGACACCCATAGCACCGGCCGCGGTTTGCCGGTGAGGTCGAATTGCTTGCGCGCGCGCTGCGCATACAGCACGCTGGCCACCACGCCCGCCGCCGCCCCCGCAAGCGCCAGCGTCTGGCCCAGGCCCCACACCGGCGAAGGATAGGAGATGCCGTTCTTGCTGACGTACACCCATTTGCCGATGTGCAGGGCCTGGTCGATCGCCGGCAGGTATTCGGTGAACAGCAGGTACCACATCAGCAGCTGCAGCAGCACCGGGATGTTGCGGAAGGTCTCGACATAGCCGTAGCACAGCGCCCGCACCAGGGCGTTGCGCGAAAAACGGCCCACGCCCAGCAGGGTGCCCAGGATGGACGTCAGCACGATGCCGATCACCGCCACGCGCAGCGTGTTGACCAGCCCGACCAGGAAGGCTTTCCAGTAGGGGTTGATGGAGTCGTAATTGAGCCAGCCTTCGCCGATGTCGAAGCCGGCAGGCTGCATCAGGAAGTCGAAGCCGCTCTGGATGCCGCGCGTCTTCATATTGGCCATGGTGTTGCTCACCAGCAGCCAGACCAGGAAGACGATCAGGCTGACGGCCAGCACCTGGTAGACGATGGCGCGCGCCTGCTTGCTGCGCCAGGAAAAGCCCTTGCGCCGCAAGGCGGGCGCCGGGCGCGGGGGAATGAGGGAGTGCTCGGACATAAACGGGCCCAAAAAAAGCGGGCCGCTGGACAACGGAAGTTGCGAGCGGCCCGTTTGCGTTCAACGCATCGGAATCAGGGGATCAGAGATGATCAGCGCACCGGCATGGCGTACATCTGGCCGCCCTTGTTCCATTGGTTGTTCTGGCCGCGCGGCAGCGCCAGGGGCGTTTTGGGGCCGACGTTGCGCTCGAAGATCTCGCCGTAGTTGCCGACGGCCTTGACGGCGCGCACCAGCCATTCCTTGTCCAGGCCCAGCAACTTGCCGGTGTCCTCGCCGCTGCCGGTCAGGCGCATGACCACGGGGTCCTTGCTGTCCTTGACCATCGCGTCGACGTTAGCCTGGGTTACGCCGTACTCTTCGGCTTCGATGAGGCCGTAGACCACCCATTTGACGATGGCAAACCACTCGTCGTCACCGCGGCGCACCATGGGGCCCAGCGGCTCCTTGGAGATCAGCTCAGGCAGGATCAGGTGGTCGGCGGGAACCTTGGCTTCCTTGTTGCGCACCGAGGCCAGGCCAGAGGCGTCCGTGGTGTAAGCCTGGCAGCGGCCCGAGAAGTAGGCGGCGTTGACGGCCTCCTGCTTTTCAAACACCACGGGCTTCATGTTCAGGTTGTTGGCCTTGGAGAAGTCGGTCAGGTTTTTTTCGGTCGTGGTGCCGGACTGCACGCAGACGGTGGCGTTCTTCAGCGCCTTGGCGCTCTTGATTTTGCTCTTCACGGGGACCATGAAGCCCTGACCGTCGTAGTAAGTCACGGCGGTCATGTGCAGGCCCAGCGAAGCGTCGCGGGTCAGCGAGAAAGTGGTGTTGCGCGCCAGCACGTCGACTTCGCCGGACTGCAGCGCGGTGAAACGCTGCTGGGCATTCAAGGGAACCCACTTGACCTTGTTCGCGTCGCCCAGCACGCTGGCGGCGACCGCTTTGCAGGTGTCCACGTCAAGGCCGGTCCAGGCGCCGTTGCTGTCGGCGGAGGAGAACCCCGCCAGGCCGACGTTGACGCCGCAAATGACCTGGCCGCGCGCCTTGATGGCGTCGAGGGTCTTGCCGGCGTGGGCGGGTGCCATCGCTGCAAGGGTGAGGCCGGCGGCAGCCAGCGTGGCAAGTCCATGTTTTTTGGCGATGTTGATCACGGGATTCTCCAGTCAGTGAAACTTTTGTTGTCCAGCACGATGCGTGCCAGCGCCGAAATGCTACTCCAAGCATTGCGTGTGCCAAGCGCTTGCCAAGGCCTATTCGCTCGGGATAAACCCTTGCGAAAAATGCGTCATGAGCTTAACCATGGGTTGGTATGCGGGCCGCGCATGGCACATCGGCACCAAGCCGAAAATGCCTGTGCTGCGGCAGGGCGTCATCGATGGGCTTGCCCCAAAAGCGGGCGCGCCGTGCTCCCGGACAGTCGTTGTGCGCCAAACCCAGGCGGCTTGTGAGCCAAGGGATAACCCTGAGGGGTGCAGCCGGCGTGTTTCTTGATTAGCTGGTTGCCGCGCACACCCGCAGCACCTCGGCGCCGTAGGCTTCGCGCTTTTTGACGCCTATGCCGCTGATGCCGTCCAGGTCATCCAGGCTTTGCGGCGCCCGCTCGGCGATGGCGCGCAGCGTGGCGTCATGGAAGATCACGAAGGCCGGCAGGTTGTGCTCTCGCGCCACTTCGGCGCGCCAGGCTTTGAGGCGGGCCAGGCGTTCCAGCGCGCCGGCATTGAGCGCGGCCTCGGCCAGGCCCTTGACCGACGTTTTGGTCACGCGCTTGCCGCGCCCGCCGGCCTTGGCGCCCGCCGCCTGCTCGCGCAGCACCACGCTGACCTCACCCTTGAGCACCTGGCGCGCGTCGGGCAGCAGCTGCAGCGTGCTGAAGGCCTCGGCGTCCACGCGCACCATGTTGCGCGCGATCAGCTGGCGCAGCACGCCGCGCCACTGCGCCTCGGCCAGGTCCGCGCCTATGCCGAAGGTGCTGAGCTTGTCGTGGCCGTATTGGGCCATCTTTTCGGTCATTTTGCCGCGCAGGATGTCCATGATGTGGCCGGCGCCGAAGCTGATGCCGCTGGCTTGCTGCACGCGGTAGATGCAGCTGAGCATCTTGCGCGCGGCCTCGGTGGCATCCCAGACGGCCGGCGGGTTCAGGCAGTTGTCGCAGTTGCCGCAGGGCTGGCTGTCCTCGCCGAAATAACCCAGCAGGCTGACGCGGCGGCAGCGCGTGTCTTCCGCCAGCGTCAGCAGGGCGTCGAGCTTGCCGCGCATCACCTGCTTGAATTCCTCGCTGGCCGCCTCGCTGGTGTCAATCATGCGGCGCTGGTTCACCACGTCCTGCAGGCCGTAGACCATCCAGGCGTCGGCGCTCTGGCCGTCGCGGCCGGCGCGGCCGGTCTCCTGGTAGTAGCCCTCGATGTTCTTGGGCATGTCCAGGTGGGCGACAAAGCGCACGTCGGGCTTGTCGATGCCCATGCCGAAGGCGATGGTCGCTACCATGACGATGCCGTCTTCGCGCAGGAAGCGATCCTGCCGCTGCTGGCGCAGGGCCGAATCCAGGCCCGCGTGGTAGGCCAGCGCCTTCAGGCCCGCGTCCTGCAGCATGTCGGCGATCTCCTCCACGCGCTTGCGCGACTGGCAATAAACGATGCCGGCTTCACCTTCGTGCTCGGTCTCGATGAAGCGCAGCAGCTGGCGCGTCGGGTCGGTTTTTTCGACGATGGTGTAGCGGATGTTGGGCCGGTCGAAGCTGCTGACGAACTGGCGCGCATCCTCCAGCTTGAGGCGCTCGATCATGTCCTGGCGCGTCAGGGCGTCGGCCGTAGCCGTCAGCGCCATGCGCGGCACGTCGGGAAAGGTCTCGTGCAGCAGGCTCAGCGAGCGGTACTCGGGCCGGAAGTCGTGGCCCCATTGGCTCACGCAGTGCGCTTCGTCAATGGCGAACAGGCTCAGCAGCCCGCGCTCGTGCAGCGAGGCCAGCAGGCCCTTCATGCGCGGCGTGTTGATGCGCTCGGGCGCGGCGTAGAGCAGCGTCAGCTCGTTGCGCAGCAACTGCTTTTCAAGCTGGCTGCTTTCGTCAAAGCTTTGCGTGGAGTTCAGGAAAGCCGCCGACACGCCGGCTTCGTGCAACGCGCCGACCTGGTCATGCATCAGCGCGATCAGCGGCGAGATCACTACCGTCACGCCGTGGCCGGCCTGCTGCCGCACGATGGCCGGGATCTGGTAGCACAGCGACTTGCCGCCGCCCGTGGGCATCAGCACCAGCGCGTCGCCGCCGCGCACCACGTGGTCCACGATGGCCTGCTGCGGCCCCCGAAAACTGTCGTAGCCGAAGACCTCGGCCAGCACGTGCAGCGGGGTGGGAGGCGGAGGGGAAGAGACGGGGAGTGAGGACAAGGTCGGAATGGGAGATGAAAACGGGTTGCGCGAAGGCCGGGTAAGCCGGAAAAGCGGGGCCTACATCTGCTCCCAGGGCAGGCCGTCAAAGCGCCAGCCCGAAAGCGTGGAGCGCTGGAACTGCTCGTCGAGCTCGCCTTCGAAACCGTGCACCACATGCTGTACGTCGGTGAAGCCGGCCGCTTCCAGCGCCTTGCCGGCGTCCAGCGTGCGTTTGCCCGATCGGCAGATCAGCAGCACCGGCTGCGCCTTGCCGCTGGCTTCGCGCGCCACGGCTTCGGCGAAATTTTGGGGGTCGGGCTGCAGGTCGGGGTACTCATACCAGGGCACGTTGACCACGCCCGGCGGGCGGCCGACGTACAGCGACTCGATTTCCATGCGCACGTCCACAAACAGCGCGTCGGGATGCGACTGCAGCCAGGACCAGGCTTCTTTGGGTTGAAAGTTTTTCATGATCGGTCGAATACCCCTATTGTGGCCGATGGTGTCTTCGCAACATACGGCGCCTTGCCTTCCTCTCTGTGCGCGTGCGTTTTTTGTGGGCGGTCCGGTGTAAACCCGGCGTGGCCGCCCCGGAGCCTGCCGAAAAAACCGCCGGACCTTAAAATTGGGGCATGAAGCCAATCACCTACACCCGCGGCCAACAACTGCCGGCCATCCTGGAGCAACGCATCGCCATCCTTGACGGCGCTATGGGCACCATGATCCAGCGCTTCAAGCTCAATGAGGCCCAGTACCGCGGCGAGCGCTTCAAGGACTTCCACAAGGACGTCAAGGGCAACAACGAATTGCTGAGCCTCACGCGCCCCGACGTGATCCAGGACATCCACGAGGGCTACCTGGCCGCTGGCGCGGACATGATTGAAACCAACACCTTCGGCGCGACCACGGTGGCCCAGGCCGACTACGACATGGCCGAGCTGGCCGTCGAGATGAATTACGAGTCGGCCCGCATCGCGCGCGCCGCCTGCGACAAGTTCTCCACGCCCGACAAGCCGCGCTTCGTCGTCGGCGCTCTGGGCCCCACGCCCAAGACGGCCAGCATCAGCCCCGACGTGAACGACCCCGGCGCGCGCAACACCAGCTTTGAGGAGCTGCGCAAGGCCTACTACGAACAAACCGAGGCCCTGGTCAAGGGCGGCAGCGACGTGCTGCTGGTCGAGACCATCTTCGACACGCTCAACGCCAAGGCGGCGCTGTTCGCCATCGACGAGTACTTCGACAACTCCGGCGAGCGCCTGCCCCTGATCATCAGCGGCACGGTGACCGACGCTTCGGGCCGCATCCTGAGCGGGCAGACCGTCACCGCCTTCTGGCACAGCGTGCGCCATGCCGCGCCGCTGGCCATAGGCCTCAACTGCGCGCTGGGCGCGACCCTGATGCGCCCCTACATCCAGGAGCTGGCCCGCGTGGCCGGCGACACCTTTATCAGCTGCTACCCCAATGCCGGCCTGCCCAACCCCATGAGCGACACAGGCTTTGACGAGACGCCCGACGTTACCTCGCGCCTGCTGCGCGAATTCGCCGACGAAGGCCTGGTCAACATCGTGGGCGGCTGCTGCGGCACCACGCCGGACCACATAGGGGCGATTGCGCATGCCGTGGCCCCGGTGGCGGCGCGCTCGCGGCAGGGCGGCGCGTTTTACAAAGAAGCCGCCTGAGCTGCCAACCCGGCCGTTCATCTCGTCTTCTGACCCTCTCCTGACGCCGAGGGCTGTGCACCCCTCAGCGCGTCATGTTTAGCGGCTATAGTCGGGACCCGTTTGTCAGGCCGGCTTTTTTCTTTATCCGGCGCTGCGCCCTGCAGCCGCCTGCGGCCGGACACACGCAACATTACAAAGGAAACCTTGAACGTGCGTTCATTCATCAAGATCGCCGCGGCATTCGCCGTGGCCGCCGCAACCCTGTCGGCCCAGGCGCAACTGGCACCGCAAAAGCCGGTCACCATCGTCGTTCCCTATCCGGCCGGCGGCCCGCTGGACAATGCCGCGCACATCCTGGCCGAGAAGCTGCGCCCCCTGCTCAAGACCGAAGTGCTGGTCGACAACCGGCCCGGCTCGGGCGGCAATGTGGGCGCCGCGCTGGTTGCCAAGGCGCCGGCCGACGGCAATACCCTGGTGATGGGCGCGGTGGCCACCCATGCCATCAACCCCTGGCTGTATCCCAACATGCCTTATGACGCGCTCAAGGACTTCACGCCCATCACGCTGGTGGCCCGTGTGCCCAATGTGCTGGTCATGAACGCCGAAACGGCCAAACGCCTGAACATCAAGGACACCAAGGACCTGATCGCCTACGCGCGCAAGAACCCCGGCCGGCTGAACTACGCCTCCGGCGGCAACGGCAGCGCCGGCCACCTCGCCGGCGAACTGTTCAAGAGCCTGGCCAAGATCAGCATCGTGCACCTGCCTTCCAGCGGCTCGGCCCAGGCGCAGGCCGGCCTGCTGTCCGGCCAGGCCGACCTGATGTTCGACAACCTGGCCTCGGCCAGCGCCAACATCAAGTCGGGCAAGCTGGTGGCCTTCGGTGTGACCACCATCAACCGCTCCAGCAGCTTCACAGAGATCCCCACCATCAACGACGTGGTGCCGGGTTTCCACATCAGCACCTGGTTCGGCATCTTCGGTCCGGCCAACCTGCCCAAGGCCACGACGGACCAGCTGCAAAAGGCTTTTGCCGCCGCGCTCAACACGCCTGACACGGCCGAAAAGTTTGCGCGCATGAGCGCTACGCCCAGCCCCATGACCTCGGCGGACTTTGCTTATATGGTCATGAAAGAGCATGCCGATTACGGCCGCCTGATCAAGGTTGCCAAGATCAAGCTGGATTGAGCAGGCACGCCATTTCCCGGACATTCGTGCCGGGAAATGGCGCAATGGGACTTGAGCCCTTAAAATAGCGGCAACCCAAGGAGCGTTGCAGCGGACCCCAGCGTCCGTCAGGCTTGGGTTACGGGCTGCCCTTCCGGCGCTGCCCGCGGCAACGACGCTCACCTTGGCCTTAAGGTGAGTCCGTGTCCGAAACCGAAAATTCCGTCCCTGTTCCCCCCATGAAGCTGTCCGGCCTGGAGCCGGTCGACATAGGCGCGGGCACCCTGTTCGTCAACATCGGCGAGCGTACCAACGTCACCGGCTCCAAGGCCTTCGCCCGGATGATTCTGAACGGCGAATACGAGCAGGCCCTGGCCGTCGCCCGCCAGCAGGTGGAAAACGGCGCGCAGATCATCGACATCAACATGGACGAGGCCATGCTGGACAGCCAGGCCGCCATGGTGCGCTTCCTGAATCTGATCGCCAGCGAACCCGACATCGCCCGTGTGCCCATCATGATCGACAGCTCCAAGTGGAGCGTCATCGAAGCCGGCCTGCGCTGCATCCAGGGCAAGGGCATCGTCAACTCGATCTCGATGAAAGAAGGGCTGGAACCCTTCAAGCACCAGGCCAAGCTGCTCAAGCGCTACGGCGCGGCGGCCGTGGTGATGGCCTTCGACGAAACAGGCCAGGCCGACACCTACGAGCGCAAGATCGAGATCTGCGAGCGCGCCTACCGCGTGCTGGTCGACGAGCTCGACTTCCCGCCCGAAGACATCATTTTCGACCCCAACATCTTCGCGATCGCCACCGGCATCGAGGAGCACAACAACTACGCGGTCGACTTCATCAACGCCACGCGCTGGATCAAGCAGAACCTGCCCGGCGCCAAGGTCTCGGGCGGCGTGTCCAACGTGTCCTTCAGCTTCCGCGGCAACGACCCGGTGCGCGAAGCCATCCACACCGTGTTCCTCTACCACGCGATCCAGGCCGGCATGGACATGGGCATCGTCAACGCCGGCATGGTCGGCGTGTATGACGACCTGGACCCGGTGCTGCGCGAGCGCGTTGAGGACGTGGTGCTCAACCGCACGCCGGTCTACAAGCCGGGCGAGCCCGAACTCACGCCCAGCGAACGCTTGATCGAAGTCGCCGAAACCGCGAAAAGCGGCGCCAAGGACGACAGCAAGAAAAACGAATGGCGCGCCCTGCCGGTGCGTCAGCGCCTGTCGCATGCGCTGGTCCACGGCATGAACGAGTTCATCACCGAAGACACCGAGGAGATGTACCGCGAAATCCTCGCGGAAGGCGGCCGGCCGCTGCACGTCATCGAAGGCCCGCTGATGGACGGCATGAACGTGGTCGGCGACCTGTTCGGCCAGGGCAAGATGTTCCTGCCCCAGGTGGTCAAGAGCGCCCGCGTGATGAAGCAGGCCGTGGCGCACCTGCTGCCCTACATCGAGGCTGAAAAGCTGCAGCTGGAAGCCGCCGGCGGCGACGTCAAGACCAAGGGCAAGATCATCATCGCCACCGTCAAGGGCGACGTGCACGACATCGGCAAGAACATCGTCACCGTGGTCCTGCAGTGCAACAACTTCGAAGTCGTCAACATGGGCGTGATGGTGCCTTGCCACGAAATCCTGGCGCGCGCCAAGGTCGAGGGCGCCGACATCGTCGGGCTGTCCGGCCTGATCACGCCCAGCCTGGAAGAAATGCAGTACGTGGCCGCCGAGATGCAGAAAGACGAGCATTTCCGCATCAAGAAGATCCCGCTGCTCATAGGCGGCGCCACCACCAGCCGGGTGCACACGGCTGTCAAGATCTCGCCGCACTACGAAGGACCGGTGGTGTATGTGCCCGACGCCTCCCGCAGCGTCAGCGTGGCGCAAAGCCTGCTGTCCGAGCAGGCGGCCAAATACATCGACGAGCTCTACGCCGACTACGACAAGGTGCGCACCCAGCACGCCAACAAAAAGCAGGTGCCGATGTGGCCGCTGGCCAAGGCGCGTGCCAACGCCACCCCACTGGACTGGGCCGGCTACACGCCGCCGGTGCCCAAGTTCACAGGCCGGCGCGTATTCAAGAACTTCGACCTGGCCGAGCTCGCGCACTACATCGACTGGGGCCCTTTCTTCCAGACCTGGGACCTGGCCGGCCCCTTCCCGGCCATCCTCAAGGACGAGGTAGTGGGCACCGAGGCCGTGCGCGTGTACGGCGACGCGCAGCGCATGCTCAAGCGCCTCATCGAGGGCCGCTGGCTTACGGCCAACGGTGTGATGGCGCTCTACCCCGCCAACAGCGTGGGCGACGACATCGAGATCTACACCGACGAGACGCGCAGCGAAGTCGCCATGACCTGGTACGGCCTGCGCCAGCAGACTGAAAAAACCGCCATCGACGGCGTGATGCGGCCCAGCCGCTGCCTGGCCGATTTTGTCGCGCCCAAGGGCGTTCCCGACTACATCGGCCTCTTTGCCGTGACCGCCGGCATAGGCGCCGAGAAGAAGGAAAAGTATTTCCTCGACGACCACGACGACTACTCGTCCATCATGCTCAAGGCGCTGGCCGACCGCCTGGCCGAGGCTTTTGCCGAAAGCCTGCACCAGCGCGTGCGCAAGGACCTGTGGGGCTACGTACCCGCCGAGTCGCTGGACAGCGAGGCGCTGATCGCCGAAAAATACCAGGGCATACGCCCGGCCCCCGGCTACCCGGCCTGCCCGGACCACAGTGTCAAGAAGGAGATGTTCGAGCTGCTCAAGGCCGCCGAGATCGGAATGGCCCTGACCGAAAGCCTGGCCATGACCCCGGCGGCCAGCGTCAGCGGCTTTTACCTGAGCCACCCGCAAAGCACTTATTTCAACGTCGGCAAGATAGGCGACGACCAGCTGCAGGACCTGGCGCAGCGGCGCGGCCTCAAGGCGGACGAGTTGCAGCGCCTGCTGGCGCCCAATCTCTAGAGCTGCTCAAAAACCCTCCTGGAACAACAACTTCCAGGATGGCCGCGGCCATTCGCGTTTACGGCGACTTTGCCGCAGAATAAGCGGCGTTTACATAAATACACAGCCGCTTGCCAAAGCGTGTTTACTTTCACGGCATGGGAAACGTTGAACAAGCGATCTGATCTCACTTGAGGGAATTGCCATGAACACATCCACTGAAAACCTCCAGCCCGGCCAGCAGGCCTCCTCGGCCAGCAAGCCCTTGTGGGCCGCCGTCGGCATTCTGGGCGTCGCCGTCCTGGCCATGGGCGGCACCATGATTTACCAGATGCGCAACCCGGTCAGCGCCACGCCGCCGGTGGCGCTGGCCACCCCGCAGGCAGCGCCGCAAGCGGCCGCGCCCCTGGCCGCGGCCAGCAGCAGCGCCAGCGCCGCGGACGACCTGGCCGAGAAACCGGCCGCGGCCCCCGCCAAACCCGCTCCCGTTCCCGCCAAGAAGGTGGCCAAGCCCACGCCCAAGCCGGCACCCGCGCCCAGCTACGCCGGTATTTCCCCCGCTCCCGGCCCTGCGCCTGCACCGGTTCCGGTTGTAGCCGTCTGCCATGTGTGCGGCGCCGTTGAATCGGTTACCCCGGTGGAGCGCTCCACCAAACCTGCCGGTGTCGGCGCCGGCGCTGTTGCCGGTGGCGTGCTGGGTGCCGTACTCGGCAACCAGATCGGCCATGGCGGCGGCCGCACCGCGGCCACCATCCTGGGCGCAGTCGGCGGCGGTTTTGCCGGTAACGCGATCGAAGGCCATATGCGCAAGGAAACCGTTTACCAGGTCGGTGTGCGCATGGAAGATGGTTCGCAGCGTGTCGTGGAAGTGGCGCGCGCGCCCAGCGTGGGCAGCCGCGTGACGGTCGAAGGCAATGTGCTGCGCACCGGTGACGGCGCCGTCTATGGCCCCAAGCCGCCGCCCGCGCCCGTGGCCGCACAGCCCGCTGAGCCTGCCCCTTACTACAGCCGCTGATCCATCCACAGAAAAGCCCCGCAGCAGCCCTGTTGCGGGGCTTTTTTACGTCCGCTCTCCAGGGGCCTTGGCGCTATGATGACCGGCCCATCACAAGGAGGATCGCATGCGGCGCTTTTTCATGCTCCTGCTGGCCCCGCTCATGTTTGCCGGCAGTTTTCAGGCGATGGCTGCCGGGCCCAAGGCCGGCATGGACCAGCTCGAATTCGCCGGTGCGCAGGACCAGAACACCCCCGTGCTGCTGAGCGCCGCCTCGCACCCCGTGCCGTTTCTAGGCGCCGACGGCCGCGTGCACATTGACTACGAGCTGCAGGTGATCAACGCGCGCGCCGTGCCGGCCAGGCTGGTGTCGCTGGAGGTGCTGGACGCCGGCTCCGGCAAGGTGCTGGCCAGCGTGTCCGGCGCCGAGGTCGCCCGCACTTTTTCCCTGCTGGGCGGCGCCGCCACCGACAGCCTGGACGCGGCCCAGGCCGGCTTCTTCTGGATCGACGTGGTGCTGGAGCCCGGCCAGCCCCTGCCGAAAGCGCTGTCGCACCGCGTGGTGACGGCCGGCGCGGAGGTCAAGCTCACGGCCGCCGTCAAACCCGCGAGCGAAGGCATCGTCCAGACCACACAGACCGGCGGCAGCGTGGCCCTCAGCACCCGGCCGGCGCCGCTGATAGGCCCGCCGCTGGAGGGCACGGGCTGGGTGGCTTTCAACGGCTGCTGCAAGGAGGTTCCGCATCGGCGTGCCGGCATTCCCGTCAACGGCGTGCTGTATGTGAGCCAGCGCTTTGCCATCGACTGGATCAAGCTGGACGCGAACTCGCAGCAAAGCAACGGCGACAGCAACAAGAACGAAAACTGGCCCACCTACGGGCAAAAAGCCATTGCCGTGGCCGACGCCAAGGTGGTGTCCGTGCTCGACGGCCTGCCCGAGCGCGTACCCAACGCTTTGCCGCCCGACACCACCATGCAGAACGTCACCGGCAACCACGTGGTGCTGGACCTGGGCCGCGGCTACTACGCGTTTTACGCCCACCTGCAGCCCGGTTCGCTCAAGGTGCGCATCGGCGACCGCGTCAGGCGTGGCCAGGTGCTGGCGCTGCTGGGCAACTCGGGCAACACCACCGCGCCGCACCTGCATTTCCATGTGTCGGACGGCATGGGCCCGCTGTCGTCCCAGGGCCTGCCTTATGTGATCGACGCTTTTGTCGTCAAGGGGCTGGCCACCGATGCCACGGAGCAGGGCAAGGTGGTTGTCCAGCCGCTGCCCCAGCAGGGCCCGCAGCGCGCAGCCCTGCCCATGGATGCCTACGTGGTGGATTTCCCCGCCCTGAAGTGAGGCCCGGCCCCGCCGGCCGCCTTGGGGCGCCGGCGCGCGGCGGCACAACAGAAGACATATGTTCAGACTTGCGTTGATTCTTTTTGGCGGCGATGCGCTGGTCAAGCGCTGGAAAATTTTCATGGCAGCGGGTGTGCTGACCGTCCTCTTCGGCATCCTGCTTCTGGTCGACCTGGTGGACGGCGTGGCCGACGTCGCCACCTGGATGCTGGGCGCTGTGTTGCTGGTGCAAGGCGTGGTCGAGCTGGTGGTGGGCGCCACCCACGCGCGGGAGCGGCGCCGTTTTGAGATGCTGCGCGGCGCCGCCATGGTGGTATGCGCCTGCCTGGTGCTGGATTTTCCCTGGGACAACTCGATTGCCGCAGGCGTGCTGTTCGGCGCGGCGTTCACCTTCAATGGCCTCATCCGCATCGCCTCCAGCTGGCTGATCCGTTACCCGAGCTGGCGCAAATCCAACCTGATAGGCTGGGCCTACCTGGTCATGGCGCTGCTGCTGCTGACCGACTGGCCGGTGCCCTCAAGCATGAACGTGTCGCTGTGCACGGGCCTGGCGCTGGCCGTGGGCGGCTACATCCTGATGCGCGGCGCCTGGCGGCTCAGGCGGTTGCCGCGCGGCTGCCGCCTGGCAGCCGTCGAGCTTTACAGCGGTACCCGGGTGCTGCAACCCGATGCGGCGCCGGCTACGGCCGAGATGCTCGCCGCGAACGCCGCCGCCGGCCACATGATCGTGCACGTCTGGACGGCCGTCGATGCGGTGGACGACGACAAGGACCGCATACGCCTTCCCTTGATCGAGCGCTACATCGCCTCCATGACAAAGAAGGGCCGTGTGTCGACAGGCCACGTGGCGCTTGAGTGCGAAGACGGCCTGTACATCAGCCATCACCCGCGTATCCGCCTGTCCATTACCCAGGCCAACCTGGTGGATCACCTGCGCGCCACTTCCGGCAACGACCATCCCGGAATGTGGCTGCCCGCCTATGCCGAAGAAGCCGCTGCGACCCGGCCTTCCACGCACAAGCTCCATTTCCGTGTTTACAACCGCAGATACCTCCAGGCATTCTGGGACGTGTATCGCCAGGACGACACCTACAACCTCACCAGCCGCAACTGCTCAGTCGTGGTGACGCAGGCCGTGGACGCGGCCATGGAAGGTGTTTTCGCGGACAGGCCGTTTTGGCGCACGCTGCTGCGGCTGGCCTTGCACCCCGATGTCTGGATGGCCGGCAGCGCCCGCGTGCGCGCCGAAGCCATGGCCTGGACGCCGGGGCTGGCGCTCGATTACGTGAGCGCGGTCCGGCGCATCACCCACCCGCGCCATGACCTGAAGGTGCACCTTTCGCGCTGGTGGAAGGCGCGCAAAGCGCGCAGGCTGCGCGTGGACTGAAGCGTCAGGCCCTCACTGGGCGGCCTTCAGCGCCCGGCGGTACTGCACCGCTTCCGCCACATGGGTTGCCTGCACCGCCCGCGCGCCGGCCAGGTCCGCAATCGTCCTGGCCACTTTCAGGCAGCGGTGGATGCTGCGCCCCGACCAGCCCAGGCGGGCGGCGGCGGTGTTGAGGAACTTCGCGCCCGCATCATCGAGCTGGCATTGCGCGTCTATGGCCTGGCCTGCCAGCGCCTGGTTGGTGCTGCCTTGCCGGGCCATGGCGCGATCACGCGCCGCGACGACGCGCTGGCGGATGTCCGACGTGGCCTCGCCGGGCGGCGCGTTCACCAGTTCCTCGGCCGCCAGTGCGCCGACCTCCACATGCAGGTCGATGCGGTCCAGCAGCGGGCCGCTGAGCTTGCCCTGGTAGCGCGATACCTGCTCCGGCGAGCAGCGGCAGGCCCGCAGGCTGGAGCCGAGGTAGCCGCAGGGGCAGGGGTTCATGGCCGCGACCAGCTGGAAGCGGGCCGGAAACTCGGCGCGCTGCGCGGCCCGCGAGATGGTGATGCTGCCGGACTCCAGCGGCTCGCGCAGGGCCTCCAGTGCCGCGCGCGGGAATTCGGGCAACTCATCGAGGAACAGCACGCCCTGATGCGCCAGCGAGATTTCGCCGGGCCGCGGCGGCGAACCGCCGCCCACCAGGGCCACGGCACTGGCGGTATGGTGCGGCGCACAGGTCGGGCGCACCGCCCATTTATCGAGCGAAAAGCGCCCGCCCAGCGAGGCCACCGCCGCGCTTTCCAGCGCCTCCTCGGTGGTCATCGCCGGCAGCAAACCGGCAAAGCGCTGCGCCAGCATGGATTTGCCGGAGCCGGGCGCGCCCATCATCAGCACGCTGTGGCCCCCGGCGGCCGCGATTTCCAGCGCTCGTCTCGCCGCAGCCTGGCCTTTCACGTCGGCCAGGTCCGGGTAGGCCGATTGCGCGGGCGGCGCCGCCGGCTCCACCCGCGACCAGCCATCGAGCGCTTCGGCCGGGGTGTCTCCCGGCAGGAACTGCCTGACCACGTCGAGCAGGTGCACAGCCCGGAATATCTCCGCGCCGGGGACCAGTGCTGCCTCCTGGGCGCTGGCCTCGGGCAGCACCAATTTGGGAAGCTTTGCGGCGCCGGCCCCGGGGCGGGCCAGCGCCAGGCTCATGGCCAGCGCGCCGCGCACCGGCCGCAGATCACCGCCCAGGGAGAGTTCGCCGGCGAATTCATAGCCTTCCAGCTTGCGGGCATCGACCTGGCCGCTGGCGGCCAGGATGCCCAGGGCGATCGGCAGGTCGAAACGGCCGGAATCCTTGGGCAGGTCGGCCGGCGCGAGGTTGACGGTGATTCTTTTATTGGCCGGGAACTCCAGCCCGGTGTTCTGGATGGCGGAGCGCACGCGTTCGCGCGCCTCCTTCACCTCGGTTTCGGCCAGGCCCACCAGCGTGAAACTGGGCAGGCCGTTGGCCAGATGCACTTCGACGCAGACAGGCCGCGCCTCCAGCCCCAACAAGGCGCGGCTGTGCACTAAAGACAAGCTCATGAAATCAACTCCCTGGTGATGCTCCAAAGTTGTGCGTGATGAACGCCCCAATATGGTGCTTATCGTGTTTTTATGGATCCCAGGGTTCAACGCGGCAAGCGGGAAACCGGCGGACTTGCCCCCGACAAGGGAGGGCTCTTTGGCACGTTACGTGCTACGAACACTCCGTGGGATCCAGCAATGGGGCCCTTTTCCCGCAATCGTCGAAGTCCGAGAACCGGAGCGCTGACCCCAGCGTTCACAAGAACCCGTAGAGCAACTGGAGCGGTGCACCGAGGGGCCGCTTCTTTATTCATCCTTGAGGAACCTGAACATGAAACTCGTAACGGCCATCATCAAACCGTTCAAGCTGGACGAAGTGCGGGAAGCGCTGTCCGGCATTGGCGTGCAAGGCATCACCGTCACTGAAGTCAAGGGCTTCGGCCGCCAGAAAGGGCACACCGAGCTGTACCGCGGCGCGGAATATGTCGTCGACTTCCTGCCCAAAGTGAAGATCGAAGCGGCTGTTTCCGATGACCTGGTGGACCGCGTGATCGAGGCGGTTGAGGGCGCCGCCCGCACCGGCAAGATCGGCGACGGCAAGGTTTTTGTTTACAACCTCGAGCAGGTTGTACGCATCCGGACCGGTGAAACGGGCAAGGAAGCGCTGTAAGGCGCCTCTATCTAACAGCCATATAAAGAGAACATCGACATGAAAAAACTACTTGCTTCCCTGGTATTGGGATTGAGTCTGTTGACGACCGGCGCCGTCATGGCGCAGGCCCCGGCCGCCGCGCCCGCCGCTTCGGCGTCAGAAGCCAAACCGGCTGAAGCGGCTGCTTCGGCCGCCGCGCCCGCAGCCTCCGCGGCTGCCCCGGCCGCCGCCGCTTCCGCACCTGCAGCCGCCGCGTCGGCAGCCCCCGCACCGGTTCCCAACAAGGGTGACACCGCCTGGATGATGGTCTCCACGCTGCTGGTCATCATGATGACCGTGCCCGGCCTGGCACTGTTCTACGGCGGCCTGGTCCGCAGCAAGAACATGCTGTCCGTGTTGATGCAGGTCATGGTCACCTTCTCGATGATCGTCGTGCTGTGGTTCATCTACGGCTACAGCCTGGCGTTTACCGAGGGCAATGCCTTCTTCGGCGGCTTCGACCGGCTCTTCATGAAGGGCATCTGGGACAACGTCGCGGGCACCTTCGCCAATGGCGCGACCTTCAGCAAGGGTGTCGTGATCCCCGAGATCGTGTTCGCCGCCTTCCAGGCCACCTTCGCCGGCATTACCTGCGCGCTGATCGTCGGCGCCTTCGCCGAACGCATCAAGTTCTCCGCCGTGCTGCTGTTCATGGCCATCTGGTTCACCTTCAGCTATGCGCCTATCGCCCACATGGTCTGGTTCTGGATGGGCCCTGACGCCTACACCGGCAAGGAAGTGGTCGACGCGATGAACGGCAAGGGCGGCTACATCTGGCAGATGGGCGCCCTGGACTTCGCGGGCGGTACCGTGGTGCACATCAACGCCGCTGTCGCCGGCCTGGTCGGCGCCTTCTGCATCGGCAAGCGCATCGGCTACGGCAAGGAAGCCATGGCGCCTCACAGCCTGACCCTGACCATGGTCGGCTCCGCACTGCTGTGGGTGGGCTGGTTCGGCTTCAACGCCGGCTCCGCCCTGGAAGCCAACGGCTTCGCCGCCCTGGCCTTTATCAACACGCTGGGCGCCACCGCTGCCGCCGTGCTGGCCTGGTGCGTCGGTGAAGCGCTGATGCGCGGCAAGGCTTCGATGCTGGGTGCCGCCTCCGGCGCCGTCGCCGGCCTGGTGGCCATCACCCCCGCAGCCGGCAACGTCGGCATCGGCGGCGGCCTGGTCATCGGCCTGGTTGCCGGCTTCGCCTGCCTCTGGGGTGTGAACGGCCTGAAGAAACTGCTGGGTGCCGACGACTCGCTGGACGTGTTCGGCGTGCACGGCGTGGGCGGTATCCTGGGCGCATTGCTCACCGGCGTCTTCAACTCGCCCGCACTGGGTGGCCCAAGCTTCGTGGGTGACTGGGTGACCGCCACGGCCGTGACGCCTGACGCATACACCATTGCCGGCCAGGTCTGGATCCAGGCCAAGGCCGTGCTGATCACCATCGTCTGGTCCGGCGTGGTTTCCTTCATCGCCTACAAGGTGGTGGACCTGACCATCGGCCTGCGTGTCAGCGAAGAAGACGAGCGCGAAGGCCTGGACATCACGTCCCACGGCGAAACTGCTTACAACCGCTGATGCGGCGGGCTGGGCTGCCCCAGGGCGGCCCTGTCCCATCAAGAATTTACTGAGAGTCTCCTTTGGATGTTCAGCCCGCCGGTGCAAACCGGTGGGCTGTTTTTTTTGCGCGTTAAAGTGGCGGCTGTTCACTCACACCCTGTCCCTGTTGATATGAAGGCACCGTCATGACCTGGCAAACCCTTGCTGCACCGCCCAGCGGCCTCGGCGAATCGCCGTTCTGGCATCCCGACGAGCAGCTGCTGTACTGGATAGACATCCCCGGCCGGCAGCTGCACCGCTGCAATGTCTTCATGGGCACGGTCCAGAGCTGGGCCATGCCTTCGGAGCCCGGCAGCATCGCGCCAGCGCGCAGCGGGGGCCTGGTGGTCGCGCTGCGCGACGGCATTTACCGCGCGAAAGAGTGGGGCGGTGAATTGCGCCAGCTCATGCGGGCCGACCACGACACGGCGACCACACGCTTTAACGACGGCAAGGCCGACCCACTGGGGCGCTTCTGGGCCGGCACCATGTACGAGCCGCGCGACAAGTCCACGGCCGAGCTGTTTTCGCTGGATTGCCGCGGCGGCCGCGCCCCTGTGGTCGAGCGCAAGGCGGGCGATGCCATCATCGCCAACGGCCTGGCCTGGTCGCCCGATGCCGCCACGGTTTACTGGTCCGACACGCCGCGCCACATCATCCGCGCCTGGAACTGGGACGGCGAAAGCAACACCATGAGCGAGCCCCGCGTGTTCGCCCAGTGGCCCGGCAAGCCCGAAGGCTGGCAGCCCGGCATGGCCGGCTACGGCGGCCGGCCCGACGGCGCGGCGGTGGATAGCGAAGGCAACTACTACGTCGCCATGTTTGAAGGCGGGCGCATGCTCAAGCTCTCACCTGGCGGGGCGCTGCTGGCCGAGTTTGCCGTGCCGGCGCGCTGCCCCACCATGCCCTGCTTTGGCGGCGACGACCTCAAAACCCTGTACCTGACGACCGCGCGCTACAACCGGCCCGCGCAGGAATTGCAGGACTATCCCGACTCGGGCTGCGTGTTTTCCATGCAGGTCGAAGTACCCGGTTTGCCGGTGAACTTCTTCCAGGACTGATGCGGCCGGCGCGGCCCCCCGAAAAAATCGAACAGGCCGCGTTCAAAAAAATCAAACCGCCACCGGTGCCCGCCGCTTACCATGGCGGCAATGACCCCAGACACCGATATCAGCGCCGCGCTGGCTGAGCAAGTGCGCGCCGCAGCCTCCGCGCGCACGCCGCTGCGCTTGCGCGGAGGCGGCAGCAAGGACTTTTACGGCCAGGCCCTGGCGGGCAACATCCTCGACATCCGGCCGCACAGCGGCATCACGAGTTATGAGCCCAGCGAACTGGTGGTCACCGCGCGTGCCGGCACCCCGCTGGCCGAACTCGAAGCGTTGCTGGCCGCGCAAGGCCAATGCCTGCCCTTTGAGCCACCGCATTTCGGTGCCTCGGGCGCGCAGGCCACCGTGGGCGGCATGGTCGCCAGCGGGCTGAGCGGCCCGGCACGCGCCAGCGTGGGCGCCGTGCGCGACTACATGCTGGGCGTGGTGCTGCTCAACGGCAAGGGCGAGCGCCTGGTCTTCGGCGGCCAGGTCATGAAGAATGTGGCCGGCTACGACGTCTCGCGCCTGATGGCCGGCTCGTTGGGCACGTTGGGCGTGCTGCTGGAGGTCTCGCTCAAAGTCCTGCCGGTCGCGCCGCAAGAGGCCACACTGGTGTTTGAGCTCGACGAAGCCGCCGCCCTGCAACAGCTCAGCCGCTGGGGCGCCATGCCTTTGCCTGTCAATGCCTCCTGCTGGCGGGAAGGCCGCTTGTGGGTGCGGCTGCGCGGGGCGAAAGCCGCTGTCGCCGCCGCGCAAAAATCCATGGGCGGAGAAGCTTTGGACAGCGACGCAGCCCGCCATTGGACTGCGCTGCGCGAGCAGGCCCAGCCCTTCTTTGCCTTGCGAGGCGATGAGTCGTTATGGCGGCTCAGCCTGCCCGACACGGCGCCGCCGCTTAACCTAGGCGAGACGCTGGTGGAGTGGGGCGGCGCCCAGCGCTGGCTCAAGCGGCCCGATGGCGATGCGGCGTTGCTGCGCGAAGCGGCGGCCCAGGCCAATGGCCATGCCACGTTGTTCCGCTCAGCCGGCAAATCCGTGCCGGTGTTCTCCGCACTCAAGCCGCCGCTGGACCGCATACACCGCGAACTCAAAAAGCAGTTCGACCCGGCCGGCGTGTTCAATCCGGGCCGCATGTACGCGGATTGGTAAGCAAGCCATGCGACGCCTTCGCCACCTGACCGGGCAGCACCGCACGCCCTATATAAACCGCCTGCTGGGCGGCTTGCTGGCCTTTAACGCCGGCGCCATCAATGCCGGCGGTTTTCTGGTGGTCGGCATGTACACCTCGCACATGACGGGCTTCGCCTCGCTGCTGGCCGACAACATGGTCCTGGGCAATATGACGCTGGTGTTGGGCGCCGTCGGGGCGCTGCTGGCCTTTACCGCCGGCGCCGCCGTGACCGCCGTGCTGGTGAACTGGGCGCGCCAGCACCACCTGCGCAGCGAATACGCGCTGCCCCTGCTGCTGGAGGCTGTGCTGATGCTGCTGTTCGGTCTGCTGGGCGCGACGCTGAACCGCCAGACCCCTTTCGCCGTGCCGCTGACCGTGCTGGTGCTGGCCTTCACCATGGGCCTGCAGAACGCGCTGGTCAGCAAAATCTCGTCATCGCAGATTCGCACCACCCACATGACCGGCGTGATCACCGACCTGGGCATAGAGCTCGGCAAAATGTTTTACTGGAACCGCACAGCCAGCCCGCTCGAATCGCGCGTGCGCGCCAATCGCATCAAGCTGCGGCTGTTCGGCACCTTGCTGGCGATGTTCATCGCTGGTGGCGTGGTAGGCGCGGCCGGCTTCAAGTACATCGGCTTTATCTGGGTCGTGCCGCTGGCGCTCATGCTGCTGGTGCTGTCCCTGCCGCCCCTGTATGCGGACTTCCGGCGTGTGCGCCGCCGCAGGGCACTGGCACTGAAAGAGGCGCCCTGACTTTATGCAAACCCATCTTTCCCCCGAATTCAAGGACAGCGCCGACGGCCTCGAAGCCGAAGCCATCCTGCGCAAATGTGTGCATTGCGGCTTCTGCACCGCGACCTGCCCGACCTACCAGCTGCTGGGCGATGAGCTGGACGGCCCGCGCGGCCGCATCTACCTGATCAAGCAGGTGCTGGAAGGCGAGGCGCCCACGCGCAAGACCCAGCTGCACCTGGACCGCTGCCTGACCTGCCGCAACTGCGAATCCACGTGCCCCAGCGGCGTGGAGTATGGCCACCTGGTCGACATAGGCCGCAAGCTGGTCGACGAGCGCGTGCCGCGCCCGGCCGGTGAGAAGGCCTTGCGTTGGGCGCTCAAGGAAGGTTTGCCGTCGCCGCTATTTGCCCCCGCCATGAAGGCCGGCCAGGCCCTGCGCGGCCTGCTGCCTGCGGCCCTGCAAAACAAGGTACCGAAAAAGCGGGACGCCGGCGCCTGGCCGCAGCGCGCGCATGCGCGCAAGATGCTGATGCTCGAAGGCTGCGTGCAGCCGGCCATGATGCCCAACATCAATGCCGCGACCGCGCGCGTGCTGGATGCGGCCGGCATAGAAACCGTGCTGGCGCCCAAGGCCGGCTGCTGTGGCGCCGTGAAGTTTCACCTCAACGACCACGAAGGTGGCAAGGCCGAAATGCGGCGCAACATCGACGCCTGGTGGCCGCATGTGGCGGCGGGCGAGGGCGGTGGTGGTGTGGAAGCCATCGTCATGAACGCCTCGGGCTGCGGCGTCACCGTCAAGGACTACGGCCACCTGCTCAAGGACGACCCGGCCTATGCGGCCAAGGCCGCACGCATCAGCGAACTCACGCGCGACCTCAGCGAGTTCATGCCCGAGCTGGTCGGTGAACTGCAGGGCAAGGTCAAGGCCCAGGCCGGCGCGCTGGTGTTCCATCCGCCCTGCACCCTGCAGCACGGCCAGCAGCTGCGCGGCGGGGTGGAGACGCTGATGGGCGCCCTAGGGTTCACGGTAACACTGGCCGCCTCCGAATCCCACCTGTGCTGCGGCTCGGCCGGCACCTACTCGGTGCTCAACCCCGACATCGCCTACCAGCTGCGCGACCGCAAGCTCGGCAATTTGCAGGCCTCGGCACCCGACACCATCATCTCGGCCAATATCGGCTGCATCACGCACCTGCAAAGCGGCACGGCGACGCCGGTGCGGCATTGGGTGGAAGTGCTGGATGCTGCGTTGATGTCCTGAATTGAGCTAAACATCAAACCAGCCGGGGCCGCGGAACTGGCCTTGGCCTGTCCTGAGCCTGTCGAAGGGCCAGGCCGCAGGCGCAGCGCCCCGTTATGTGAGGAAAGGGGCAGCGCAACGCCACAGGCTCGCGAAGCGGGAAGCGTGGGGGCCAACATCCTCCTGACATCACGTTGTCAGTAGCCCCCCAGCATCATCAAGGCTTCTTCAACACACAAGGAGCCTCCCATGAAAAACGCCGTCACCTGGTTTGAAATCCCCAGCACCCAACTGGACAAAGCCCAGGCCTTTTACGAAGCCGTGCTCGAATGCAAGATGCGCCGCGAGCCCATGGGCCCGTCCGAAGGTGCGGTGTTTCCCTATGAGCGCGAGGAGGGTGTGGGCGGCGCCCTGTTGGCCGGTCCTACCGCGCCGGCGCCGGCATCGGGCGGCACGCTGGTCTACCTGGACGCCTCGCCCTCGCTGGACGCCGCGCTGGCCCGTGCCGTCAAGGCCGGCGGCAAGGTTGCGCTGCCGCGCCAGGCATTGCCGCCGGGCCTGGGATTTTTCGCCCACATCACCGACCTGGACGGCAACCGCGTCGGCCTGCACGCCCTCGCATGAAGCGCAGGAACTGGATAGCCGTCGCCAGCGCCGAGCATGCCCGGCGCGGGTGCGCGACGCCTGACACCGGCTACATGCAGGTCTGCCACGGCAAAAGCGCGCCGCTCAAGCGCATGTCGGCCGGCGACCGTGTGGTTTACTACTCGCCTGCGCTGACCATGGGCGGCAAGAACAAACTCCAGCGTTTTGTGTCCATAGGCCTGGTGCGGGCCGGCGAGCCTTACGCCTTCGACATGGGCGGCGGTTTTATGCCCTTTCGCCGCGACGTGGCCTATGTGGCCGCGCAGGAAGCGTCCATACTGCCGCTACTCGACGATTTCGAGTTTGTGGAAGACCGCCAGCGCTGGGGCTATAAATTCCGTTTCGGCCTGTTCGACATCAGCGATCACGACATGCGGCTGATCGCGCAGGCCATGCGGGCTGATGGCGCGATGCTGGGCTTTTAGGGCGTCCGGCCCTCAAGCCTGAAGCGCGTAATCCGTGGGGAGGGCGGTGGTGTGCTTGACCACCTCCATCACAAAGCCTGAACTCACGTCCTGCAGTTCGGCGACCTTGATCAGGCGCTTGTACACGCTGTCGTAACCGGCAATGTCGGGTACCACCACCTTGAGCAGGTAGTCGATGTCTCCAGTCATCCGGTGGACCTCCACCACCTCGCGGATCGCAACGATGCCTTTGATGAAACGCTGGGTCCAGGCATCGTTGTGCAGGCTTGCGCGGATGCTCACAAAAGCGGTCAGGCCCAGGTTGAGCTTGACCGGGTCGCACAAGGTGACCTGCTGTTTGATCACGCCTTCGTCGCGCAGCTTCTGGATTCGCCGCCAGCAGGGGGTTGGTGAAAGGCCGACTTCCTGCGCCAGCTCGTTGAGCCCCATCGAAGCGTCCTGTTGCAGTAAGTCCAGAATTCGAACGTCTTTTTTGTCCATACAGCCAAATTATTAGAAAATAATTCTAATTATGAGGAGATTTCTGGTTGCATTTGCAAGTTATTTTCCGGCCTGCGGGMCTATGATTCCTGGCAGATATTGATCACGCGGGTACTGCAAACCCGAAGACACACGGATACGGCCATGGAAAAAATTCTTCATCTCTTCAAGGATCACCCCGACTCCGTCGGGGAGAGTTATTTCGAGCACATGTCCGCTTCCTTTTCATTTGCCGTCCCGCTGCTGTCGGCCGCCATCGCTGCGTTTATCCACGGCCTTTTCCCCTTCTTTTTCGTCAAGACGGGAAGCAGCATCATCACCCGCCTGCATGAGCGCATGGTCGTCAATCGGGCGCGTCACCAGGAAGCCCGGAAATAGCGGCGTGCGTACAGCGCAGATCTTGCGCCTGCCCCAACGCAGCAACAGTTAGCCGCGGCAGCCCCTCAGGCCAGCTCGCGGTAAAACACCGTCGTGCCCACCAGCCCGCCGCGCGGCAGCAGCGCATAGCCGGGAATCACGCCGACGCGCTGCCAGCCCAGGCGCTGGTACAGGCGCTCGCCGTTGTCGCCGGTCACGGTGTCCAGCACCAGCAAGGTCTTGCCGCAGTCGCGCGCCATGCTTTCGGCGGCGCGCATCAAGGCCTCACCCAGGCCCTGGCGGCGGCAGCGGCGGTGCACCAGCATCTTGGCCAGGTCGGCGCGGTGCGGCTGGTTCTCGGGCTGGGCCAGCACCAGCTGCACCGTGCCGCAAATGCCTTGGCCATCCTCGGCCACCAGCAGCGCGCGTTCGCCCGTCGCCACGCCGTCGGCCACGCCGCGCCAGAAGCCCTCTGCGCGGTCGCGTGAAAGCGGATGCATAAAACTCACCGAGGCATCGCCTTCCACGCAGTCGACCAGTACATCGACGAGTCCGGCAACCTGGGCCTCATTGACGTCATGCAGGCGCCGCAGCGACCAGGCGGCGATGTTGGTTGTCGTATTCATGGGCGTTCAGTGGCGATCACCACCGCATAGCGTGCGGGTTTCCGCGTGGGGTTGTGGAACATCGTGGGCTGGTCCAGCTGCATGGCCAGGCAGTCGCCTTCGCGCAGCGCGTGGCGCGTGTTGCCTACGGTGATGTCGATGGCGCCCTGGAGCACCCACACCTGCTGGTGCACACGCGCATCGCGTGCGCCGGTCTCAAAGGCCACGCGCCCACCCGGCGGGAAATGGACTTCGACAATCTGCATGGGCTGCGGCACGCCGGGCGGCGAGATATTGCGCCGCAAATAGCCCGAGGCCGGGTCCTGCCATTGAACCTGGTCGGCATGGCGCGCAACAGGGCTGATGGGGCTGGCGGGCGCCTGCGCAGCGGGCGCGTCAAACAGCGAAGCCAGCATCACACCCAGGCCGGTGGCCAGCCTTTCCAGCACCACGGCGGTGGGGCTGCTCTCGCCGCGCTCGATCAGCGAAATCATGGAGCGGCTCACGCCGCTTTTGGCGGCCAGCGCCTCCAGCGACAAGCCTTTGGCGGCGCGCAGTTCGCTTACACGTTCGGCGATGCGCTGGTTGAGGCCGGAGGAAAGTTCTGTCATGATGGAATTTATTTTCCATCATATTGGATGTGCTGTCCAATCCCCAGTTTTTTTGAAGGCTAGGCCGGCATCGGAGGCCGCCCAGGCTGGAAGCACTGAGGCCGCTCGTCGAAAGCCAGCCAGCCCGACTGGTCGCACAGGCGTTGCACCAAAGCCGAATAGTCGGCGCGCAGCGAGCAGCGCATGCTCAAGGTGCCTTCGGAGGCAGGCAACTGGAATTCGACCCAGCCTTCGTCGGCCTGCATTCGGCCGGTCTGCTCGTCCTCGTCCCAGCTAATGGCGGGAAGCATGCGCGAGAGTGCAGTCCGCACCGCGTCGGCGTCGACCAGTGGACGCACCGTGGCCTCGCTCAACTCATCGCAGGCCAGAGGCAGCCGTGTGGGTTCGAAAAAGAAGTAGCTGTAGGCCATGGAAATTCAGACGGGCTTGCACGCGACGGCGAAATCCACGTGGTAGTGCTCGTCATGGCGAACCCAGGGTTTGCCTTTCATGAAGTTCAGGTTTTCCTTCAGGTAGGCGCCGCGTGGCGTGGCAAACAACTTGGGCAGGAAGGGCGCATCAAAGATGACCAGCGCAATGCCGACCCCGCGCGCCTTCGCGGCCAGGTGCAACTGGTACAGGTGCTCGGCAATGGCGGGGAAGTCGATGCTGTATTCGCCATACCGAGCGTCGGCATTGAACTCGATGTCGTAGCCCAGGCGATTGCCAATGCCGGTCGGAAGAGGCACGGACTTTCCTTGCGCATCGCGGACCGGCACAAAAAAATCAACCGACAGACCGTTCTGGTGTGTGCGGTGCGGCCGGAAGCGCCCGCCCGAGGGCCAGCCGGTCTCGCCATAGACATAAGTGGTGGAGGGGTTGGAACCATGGAGTGCCGCATAAGAGGCGGTGATGATGTCCGCGACCTTGGCATGCACATGCGTGCGGCCTGCGGTGGCGGCCAGGCTGCTGTAGGCCGAGAAGTTGGGGCCGCTGACGGGCAGCTTGACGCTGCCCTCGATACGTCCTTGGCTGACCGTGCCGAAGCACTGACTGTCGGCGGCAAGAACTTGGGCCGACAGGCCCACAAGGACTGCGGCGATCAGTGAAGCAAACTTTTTCATCGGTATCGATTCCAGTACCTTTCACTATAGCCAGGCAGCCAGAAGGGAGGCGGCCCGGCTGGGCAACTGCGCTGCAGGTTCCTTGATCATGCTCCCCTATCATCTACCACCATGCGCCGCGCCGACCGCCTCTTCCACCTCGTACAGCTGATCCGCGGCCGCCGCCTGAGCACGGCCGAGTTCCTGGCCAAGCGGCTCGAGGTGTCCGAGCGCACGATTTACCGCGACGTGGCCGACCTGCAGCACCAGGGCGTGCCGATTGAGGGCGAGGCCGGTGTGGGTTACCGGCTGGGCGCGGGTTTTGATTTGCCGCCCTTGATGTTCACGCAAAAGGAGGCCAATGCGCTGGCCGCTTCGGTACGGCTGGCCCAGGCCTGGCTGGACCCGGCCATGGCGGGTGACGCGGAAGCGGCCTGGAGCAAGATCTTTTCGGTGCTGCCGCCCACGGCACGTACGGCGGCCGAAGGTGTGCCGCTGTATGCGGTGGTGATCAATCCCGATGAGGCGACGCAGCGCAGCCTGCAGCGGCTGCGCGAGGCGGTGCATGCGCGTTGCAAGGTGAAGGTGCGTTACCGCGACGCATCCGGCAGTGAAAGCCGGCGCGTGCTCTGGCCGCTGGGTTGTTTTTACTGGGGCAGCGTCTGGACGCTGGGCGCCTGGTGTGAAGCCCGGCAGGACTTTCGCAGCTTTCGGGTGGACCGCATGGCTGGGATCGAGGTGCTGGATGAGCGTGTGGGGCATGAGGCAGGCCGCACGCTCGCGGATTATTTGCGGGCCGTCAAAGCCGGCCCCAAACCTCCCTGAGGCACTGCCCGGAGTGCCTCGACCTCAGGCTGCGAGGGCTGCCTCAATATCCTTGGCCAGGTCGGCCGGCTTGTCGGTGGGGGCGTAGCGCCGGATCACCTTGCCGTCCTTGCCGACCAGGAACTTGGTGAAATTCCACTTGATCGCCTTGATGCCGAGCATGCCGGGTGCTTCGGCCGACAGCCATTGGTAGAGCGGGTGCGCGCTTGGCCCGTTGACATCGATCTTCGACATCATGGGGAAACTCACACCGTAGTTAACCTGGCAGAACTGGGCAATCTCGTCGTCGTTGCCGGGGTCCTGCGATAGAAACTGGTTGCTGGGAAAGCCCAGCACCGCCAGGCCTTTGCCCGCGTACTGCTTGTGCAGCTCTTCAAGGCCGCCGAACTGCGGCGTGAAGCCGCACTTGCTGGCGGTGTTGACGATCAGCATGACCTTGCCCTTGAACCCGTCCAGGGAAATGTCCTTGCCGGTGATGTCCTTGGCCTGGAACTCGTAAACCGTTTTTTCTGCGCTCATCGTTGCCTCCTGTGTGAACCGCTATTGAAACATGATGCAATTTCCCGCCAGGCCGCCCCAAGTGAAATTAGACCCCTCTTCTTGTGCAAGGGGCAGCGCATCGCCGTAGGCTCGCGCAGCGAAAGGCATGGGGGCTCTATGACTTCAATGCGATTTTGCGCCTTCCGGCCCCGAAGCGGATGGCGCGGTGGCTGCCAGCACGGCGGCCAGCACAATCAGGCCGCCGCCCAGCAGGATGCGTGGCGTGATGTCCGCCGCGCCGAGCAAAGCCGCCGACAGGCTGGCGAACAGGATTTCAGTGAGCATGACAATGGAGGTCGTGCTGCCGGGCAGGCGCGCGGCGCCATACTGCAGGCCGGCATTGCTGGCCATGAAGGCCAGGCTGAGCGCCAGCACCATCGGGATGCCCGCGGCCGCCAGCGCGGGCCCGGGCACCAGCATCTGCGACATGCCGGCCAGGGCCGCGCCGGTCGCCATCAGCCCGCTGCCGCCGAACATGGCGAGCATGCGGGACTCGCTGGGCGTGTGCCGGTATTTGCGCAGCACGGCGTTGGTGACGGCGAAGCTGAAACCGCCCATGATGGCCAGCCAGTCGGCCCAGCCCTGGGGCAGGGGCCAGGGCGAGTCCGGCGACTTCAGCACAATCAGCACGCCGGCCATGGCCAGAAGCAGGCGCAGCAGTGAAGCGGCCGTCGGCCGTTCGCCCAGCATGACCCAGGCCACCAGCACGGCCCATGCGGGCATCAGGTAGAACAGCAGCACCACGCGCACCACGTCGCCGACGGTCACGGCCCAGTTGAAGCCGACGTTGGTCAGGCCCGAGGCGGCCGCCAGGAACCACAGTTCGGGGTGCGCAAAAAAGCCGCGCCAGGCTTGGGGCCTGACCACGGTGAGGCCGGTCACGACAATCAGGTAGACGAGGGCAGTGGCCCACAAGGGGTGCAGGCCGTGGCCCTGCAACTGGCGGAACGGCCACCAGGAACAGCCCCAGATAAAGGCGTTGAGGACCAAAGCCGCGGCGGCTGCCGGTGCGGCCGGAAATCCCCCGGCCCCTGTTGCCTTCTCGCCAGGCCGCATCAGTGCGATTTATCGCTGCGGGCGATGGCCAGCAGGTGGTCGACCTGCTCCTTGTGTTTGACAAGGTTGCTTTTGTGCCAGCGCTGGATCAGCCACATGAAGCCGGCCACCACCACGCCGAAGGCGGTGATCGCGCCGAAGGCCGACAGGCCCATGCCGGTGGACAGGCTGTAGAAAGCGCCCAGGCTCAGGATGCAGGCCTGCTCGTTGAAGTTCTGCACCGCGATGGAGCGGCCCGCGCCCATGAGGTTGTGGCCGCGGTGCTGCAGCAGCGCGTTCATGGGCACGACCAGGAAGCCGCCCAGGCCGCCCAGCAGGATCAGGAAGGGCGCGGCCACCCAGACGCTGCCGATGAAATTCATCAGCACGACCAGCACGCCCATGGCGATGCCCAGCGGCATCACGCTGGTGGCCTGGTCCAGGCGCATGCGCATGGAGGCCAGCACGGCGCCGACGGCAGTGCCTATGGCCACCACGCCGACCAGCGAGGAAGCTTGCGAGGTGCTGTAGCCCAGGGCCGCGGCGCTCCAGGCCAGCACGATGTAGCGCAGGTTGCCGGAAACGCCCCAGAACAGAGTGGTGGTGGCCAGCGATATCTGGCCCAGCTTGTCGCGCCACAGCGCCGAATTGCAGTTCCAGAAATCGGGCAGCAGCTCCAGCTTGTTGCGCGGCATGGGCCGCATCTCGACGCCGGTGTCGGGGATGCGCGTGTTGAACCAGGCCGCGATGACGTAAAGAAGGATCAGCACGGCGATGGCCGCTTCGGGGGCCGTGTCGATGCCGGTGTCGAAAACCGGGAAGTCGAACGACAGCAGCAGGGTGGACACTGTGTGGCCAACCAGCTGGCCGCCCAGCAGCACGCCAAGGATGATGGAGGAAATCGTCAACCCCTCGATCCAGCCGTTGGCCTTCACGAGTTGCGAGGCCGGCAGCAGCTCGGTGAGGATGCCGTACTTGGCGGGCGAATAAGCGGCTGCGCCCAGCCCGACGATGGCATAGGCCAGCAGCGGGTGCGAGCCGAACAGCATCATGAGGCAGCCGACCACCTTGATCGCATTGCTCACGAACATGACATTGCCCTTGGGCCGCGCATCGGCGAAAGCGCCCACAAAAGGCGCGAGCACGACGTAAAACAAGGCAAACATGGGCACCAGCGCCGCCGGCTGCCACTTGGGCGCGCCGCTGGTCTTGAGGAGCTCGACGGCGGCCACAAACAGCGCGTTATCAGCCAGCGAGCTGAAAAACTGGGCCGCCATGATGGTGTAAAAACCGCGCTTCATTAAACTGTTGTGGTCATTGCGGCACTGCATCAGCCGATCTGATGCTGCAAGATATGGGTGAATGTCTCCAGACGATTCCGGTTTATAGCATGGGGGGCGGTGTCAGAATCCAGAAAGACCCTGTAAGCCGTTCACGGCCGGACGGGGCCGCTGAGCCCTCTGCCCCCACACCAACACTTTCTCCGCGCCATGCCACGCCCCATTCTTGCCACCATCCACACTGCCGCGCTCTCACACAACCTCGCCCGCGCACGCGCCGCCGCGCCCGACGCGAAAGTCTGGGCCGTCGTCAAGGCCAACGCCTACGGCCACGGCATTGAGCGTGTCTTCGACGCCCTGCGCAGCGCCGACGGTTTCGCGCTGCTGGACCTGGCCGAGGCGCAGCGCCTGCGCGCGCTCGACTGGCGCGGCCCCATCCTGCTGCTGGAGGGCTGTTTTGACGCGCGCGACCTGGAGCTGTGCTCGCGCCTGGGCCTGTGGCACTCAATTCACTGCAATGAGCAGATCGACATGCTGGCCGCCCACAAGACGCAGCTGCCGCACCGCGTGTTCCTCAAGATGAACTCGGGCATGAACCGCCTGGGCTTTCCGCCCGAGCGCTACCGCGCCGCCTGGACGCGCCTCAATGCACTGCCGCAGGTTGAGGAAATCACGCTGATGACGCACTTCTCCGATGCCGACGGTCCCAAGGGCATCAGCGCGGCGCTGCAGGCCTTCGACGCCGTCACGCACGACCTGCCCGGCGAGCGCACGCTGAGCAACAGCGCCGCCACGCTGCGCCATGGCGACACGCTGGCCGGGCGCTCGGACTGGGTGCGGCCCGGCATCCTGGTCTATGGCAGCGCGCCCGACTTTCCCGAGCACACGGCAGCCGGATGGGGCCTGCAGCCCACCATGACGCTCGCATCCAAAATCATCGGCGTGCAGGAGCTCAAGGCCGGCGACACCGTGGGTTATGGTTCCAGCTTCACCGCCGACGGCCCGCTGCGCATAGGCATCGTCGCCTGCGGTTATGCCGACGGCTATCCGCGTCACTGCAGCACCGGCACCCCCGTGCTGGTGAACGGCGTGCGCGCCCGCATGGTGGGCCGCGTCAGCATGGACATGATCACGGTAGACCTCACGCCCGTGCCCGGCGCAGGCATGGGCAGCGAAGTCACCCTGTGGGGCCGCTCGGCCAGCGGCGCGCAGTTGCCGATTGACGAAGTGGCGCAGGCCGGCGGCACCGTGGGCTATGAGCTGATGTGCGCGCTTGCGCAGCGCGTGCCCGTGCAGGTCGAATGAAAAACCTCTCCAACTGGCGCTCGGTCCGCGTGCTCGAGGGCCGGCTGGAGCGCGAGCTGCGCCAGCGCCACAGCCTCCGGCTGCACGGCGTCTGCATCGGCTTCCTGACCCTGGGGATGATGTGGGCGGTGTCCCACCTGCAGATGGTGATGGGCGTGGACTCGCTGGCGCTGCGCTACCTCGTCACCCTGGGCGCCGGCTACCTCGCCTACCTGTTGGTTTTGCGCGGCTGGGCCGCCATCCTGGTTCGCCGCGACGGGCCGGGCGTGCCGGATGGCAGCGGGCTGGACCTGGGCGATCTCCCCGGTAATCTGCCTTCGGGCGTGAGGCTGCCGACGATCCATTCCGGGCAGGGCGGTGATTTCGGCGGTGGCGGTGCGAGCGGCGATTTTGGCGGTGCGTCCGACGCGGGCAGCGCACTGGGTGACATGGCCAGTGGTGCAGTGGACGTCTTAGGTGGTGCGGACGACGGCGCCGTGGTGGTCATCCCGGTCGTGGCGATCTTTCTGATCGGCGCGGCTGTGTTTTTCGGCGCCGGGGCTTTGCTGCTGCTCTTCTTCGGCTGGGAAGTTTTGCTGACGGTCGCCATCGAACTGGCTTTTTCTTATGTCTCGGCCCGCGCGGCGGTGCGCGTGGTGCGGGAGGGCTGGATTTCGGCCGCCGTGCGCCTGACCTGGAAGCCCATGTTGGGTGCGCTGGTGTGCGGCGTATTGCTGGGCGCTGCGATAGACCACTTCATTCCCACGGCCAACTCGCTACCGCAGGCAATCAAGCTGATCAGCCACCAGGGCCGGCGCTGAGAGGGGCGGGCAATTCTTTCATCCTTTTTTCAATCAAGGGGAGGTGTCATGGCATCGGAAGAACTGGAATACGCGGGTTTCTGGATTCGCGTCCTGGTGTCCATCATCGACACCCTGCTGCTCGGCATCGTGGTGTACCCGCTGCTCACGGCAATTTACGGCGACGCCTACTGGGAGGGCACGGATTTCGTCCACGGCCCGCTGGATTTCCTGATCTCCTGGGTGCTGCCCGCGATCGCGGTGCTGGCCTTCTGGATGGCGCGGCAGGCAACGCCCGGAAAAATGGCGATTGCCGCGCGCATAGTTGACGCCGACACAGGCAACAACCCGAGCACCGGTCAGCTGCTGATCCGTTACCTCGGCTACTTTGTTTCCAGCATCCCGCTGGGCCTGGGCATCTTCTGGGTGGCTTTTGATTCGCGCAAGCAGGGCTGGCACGACAAGATGGCCGGCACGGTAGTAGTGCGCAAAAAATCCGGAACCACCCGGCCCGTGGAATTCAATGCCTGATCATCCATGACTGTTGCCATCACGACCCGCCCCATCCGCAAATCGGACTTCGCCGCCTGGCTTCCGCTGTGGGCCGGCTACAACCGCTTTTATGGCCGCTCCGGCCCGACCGCGCTGGCGGACGAGATCACCGCCATGACCTGGTCGCGTTTCTTCGATTCTTATGAGCCGGTGCACGCGCTGGTCGCCGAATCCGGGGATGGCGAACTCGTGGGGCTCACGCACTACCTGTATCACCGCAGCACGACGCGCATCGTTCCGGTTTGCTACCTGCAGGATTTGTTCACCGCCGAATCGGTGCGCGGCCGCGGTGTGGGCAAGGCCTTGATCGAGGCCGTCTACGAACAAGCCAAAGCGGCGGGCTGCGACCGGGTGTACTGGCAAACCCACGAAACCAACACCACGGCCATGCGGCTGTATGACCAGGTGGCCGACAAATCCGGCTTTGTGGTTTACGCCAAGGCCTTGTAGCGGGCTGTGCTCTTTACTGCGGCGTGATTTTTGCGCCGGTCAGCTTTTCCTGCGCCTTCACGAGCGCCGGAACAAACTCCTTGCCGTAGCCCAGCGCGCTGGCGGTCACCAGGCTCTGGTGCACGGCCTCGCCGACCATAGACGGCACCTTGACCATCTCGGCCAGGTGGGTGTAGTAACGCAAGTCCTTGCGCGCGTTGTCGAGCTCGAACTTGAGGCCGGCAAAATCGCCGCCCAGGGTCTTGGCCATGGCCTGGAACAGGCCCGAGTTCACCGCGCCGGCTGACACCACGTCGACCAGTTTTTGCGGCTCAATGCCGGCCAGCGCGCCCACGGCGAAGGCTTCGGCGGTGGCCGTGCAGATGGCCTGGGCAACGAAGTTGTTGAGCAGCTTGACCACATGGCCGGCGCTGGGGCCGCCCACGTGGAAGATGTTTTCGCAGTAAGCCGCCAGCACCGGGCGGATCCTGTCGAACACCGCCTGTTCGGCGCCCACCATGGTGTTGAGCTTGCCGAGCTCGGCCTCCACCGGCGTGCGCGCCAGCGGCGCGTCCACCAGGGTGGCGCCGTGCTGCGCGCACAAAGCGGCCAGGCGGCGGGTGGACTCGGGCTCGCTGGTCGAAGTGTCGATCACGACCAGGCCGGACCTGGCCTTGGACAGCACGCCGTTGGGGCCCAGCAAGGTTTCTTCTACCTGGGGCGAGCCGGTCACGCAAATCACGACGGCGTCGCAGGTGCCGAGTTCGGCCGGGCCGAACGCCTGTTTGGCGCCCGCGGCCAGCAGGTCGGCGACGCGCTCCCTGTTGCGATGCACGGTCAGGCTGAGGGTGAAGCCTTTGGCCAGCAGGTTGCGCGCGATGCCGTGGCCCATCATGCCCGATGCGCCTATGACGCCAATGTGTTTCATGCTGTCTCCTGAAAAAGTGTTGGTGAAAAGGGTGAAGAAGAGCGGTTCAGTACAGGCCTTTGACCCGCGCCTGCAAGCGCGCCAGGCCCAGCAGGGCGTTGGTGGAGGGCGTGGGCACAGCCGTCAGCTCCCCCAGCTCGCGCACGGCGCTTACCAGCGCGTCGAGCTCGACAGGCTTGCCGGCCTCCACGTCCTGCAGCATGGAGGTCTTGAAGGCGCCCAGCTTGCGTGTGATGACGTGGCGTTCCTCGGGGGTCTGGTTGATAGGGATGCCGATGCGCGCGCCGATTTCCTTGGCCTCCAGCATGATGCTGTGGGTAAAGGCGGTCACCAGTTCATCGTCGAGCACGCGGTCCATGGTTGCGCCGGTCAGCGCGCTGATCGGGTTGGCGGTCATATTGCCCCAGAGTTTGAACCAGATGTCCTTCTGGATCTGGTCCGACACCGGGGCTTCGAAGCCGGCTTTTTCGAGCAGCGCGGCAAGCTGCAGTACGCGGGCCGTTTTGTCGCCGGAGGGCTCGCCGATGATGAGCTTGTTGCCGAAGTGATGGTGCACCTGCCCGGGCTCATCGAGCGAGCAGCTGGCATGCACCACGCAGCCGACGATGTGCCGCGCGGGAATCGCCTCGGCGATCTCGCCCGACGGGTCCACCGAACTGAGTCGTTTGCCGGCCAGCGCGCCGCCAAAGCCCTGCAAAAACCACCAGGGCACGCCGTTCATGGCGGTCAGCACGAGGGTGTCGGGGCCCAGCAGCGGCGCGATCTGCCGCGCGACCTCGGGCAGCGAGGGCGCCTTGACGGCCAGGACCACCATGTCCTGCACACCGAGTTCGGCCGGCACGGCGCTGGAGGCCACGGCCTGCGACGTGACCTTGCCGTCCTGGTTGAGCCGCAGGCCGTGCAGCTGCAGGGCCTCGAGCGTGCCGCCACGCGCCACCACGCTGACGCTGCAGCCGGCACGCGCCAGCCCCATGCCTATCCAGCCGCCTATGGCGCCTGCGCCGTAAATACAGACTTTCATCCGTTGCCGTCCTGTTTGAATAACTACTCGGTCATCCTACAAGCCGTTCGCCCTGAGCTTGTCGAAGGGCATGGTCGTACGAGGCAAGGCTTCGACAGGCTCAGCCCGAACGGTGTCGCGACTGAATAACTAGGTTTTTAGACAAATTGGGCTGTTGCCCGTGCGGTCCACGGGAGAAACAGTCCTTGATCGATAAAGAATGGTTTTTTAGCCTTCCGGTGTGAAACCCACAGCTTTCACCAGCGGGCCCCAGAGCTCGGTGTCGGCCTTGAGCATGGCGGCGAGCTGGGCCGGCGAGGTGGGCGCCGGCTCCAGGAAGGACACAGCCAAGCCGTCGATCACTTCCTGCGAGGCCAGCGCGCCGCGTATGCCGGCGTTCAGGCGCTGCACCACGTCCTGTGGCGCCTTGGCCGGCAGGAAAAAACCGAACCATTCGGTGAAGGCCATGTCCTTGAAGCCTTGTTCCACCAGCGTGGGCGTGTTCGGCGTGAACTTGCTGCGCTTGGGGCCGCTGGTGGAGAGCAACCGGCATTTGCCGGCCGCCACGTGCTGGGTGAATTCGCCGGTCGGGCCCGATACGGCGGCGATCTGCCCGCCCACCATGTCCAGCACCGCGGGCTGGGTGCCGCGGAAGGCCACGTGGCGCAGGTCCACGTTCGCGGCACGGCCCAGCAAGGCGCCTATGAAATGCGGCGAAGAGCCCGCCGCCGGCGAGCCGAAGTTGGCCTGGCCGGGGTTGGCCTTGCACCAGGCGAGGAAGTCGGGCACGGTCTTCACGTTGGCCGGCACCATGGGGCCGACGGCAAAGCCGTAGTCAAAAATCGCCGCGGCCGAGACCGGGGTCAGGTCGGCCACCGGGTCGTAGGGGAGTTTTTTGTAGGTGTGCGGATAGATGCCCAGCATGGACATGGGCGTGAGCAGCACCGTCGTGCCGTCGGGTGCGGCCGTCTTGACGAACTGCACGGCGATCTGCCCGCCCGCGCCGGTCTTGTTTTCAACCACCGCGCTTTTGGCATAGCCGGGATGCAGCTTGTCGGCCACGCGGCGCGAGACGATGTCGGCGGTGCCGCCGGGCGCGAAGCCGGCGATGACCTTGGTGCTGTCAAGGGCCTGGGCCCAGGCCTGTCGGCCTATGCCGGCCAGCAGGGCGGCGGCGCTGGAAGACTGTATGAGCTGGCGGCGCGAGATGTTCATGTGTCGTGTCCTCAGAAAAGCGGTGGGCCGGGTCGGCGGGCGCGCGAAAAAAAGCTATTGTCTGTGCAAGCGCGCATTCGTGCATGCCTGGCGGAATGGAGATGCGGCATGGCAAGCTGCGCGACGCGCCTCGCGTAGTCCAGCATCATGGCTAAAACTCAAAGCCTGGTTATTTATACAGTAACATCTTGCATGGCCAAAGACAAAACGATTTACACCTGCACCGAGTGCGGTGGCACCAGTCCCAAGTGGCTGGGCAAATGCCCGCACTGCAACGCCTGGAACACCCTGGTCGAATCGGCCGCCGAAAGCGGCGCGCCGGCCAAAAACCGCTACAGCAGCCAGTTCCAGTCCCTGGCCAAGGCCTCCGACGTGACCGCCCTGTCCGACATCGAAGCCACCGACATGGAGCGCACGCCCACCGGCCATGAAGAGCTGGACCGCGTGCTGGGCGGCGGTATCGTCGAGGGCGGCGTGGTGCTGATTGGCGGCGACCCCGGCATCGGCAAATCCACCCTGCTGCTGCAGGCGCTCGATTCGCTGCAGCGCGCCGGGCTCAACACCCTTTACGTCACCGGTGAAGAGAGCGGCGCGCAGGTCGCGCTGCGTTCACGCCGGCTGGGGCTGGACGGCTCGCAAGTCAAGGTGCTGGCCGAGATCCAGCTTGAAAAAATCCTCGCCACGCTGGAAGCCACCCAGCCGGCGATCGCCGTGATCGACTCCATCCAGACCGTGTATTCCGACCAGCTGACCTCCGCGCCCGGCTCGGTCGCGCAGGTGCGCGAATGCGCCGCGCACCTCACGCGCGCGGCCAAGTCCAGCGGCGTGTGCATTGTGCTGGTGGGCCATGTGACCAAAGAGGGCGCGCTGGCCGGCCCGCGCGTGCTCGAGCACATGGTGGATACCGTGCTCTACTTTGAAGGCGACACGCATTCGAGTTTTCGCCTGGTGCGCGCCATCAAGAACCGCTTCGGCGCGGTCAACGAGATCGGCGTGTTCGCCATGACCGAAAAAGGACTCAAGGGTGTGGCCAATCCGAGCGCCATCTTTTTGAGCCAGCACAGCGAGCCTGTGCCCGGCAGCTGCGTGCTGGTGACGCTGGAAGGCACGCGTCCCATGCTGGTCGAAATCCAGGCGCTGGTCGACAACGGCGGGCCCAGCCCGCGGCGCCTTTCGGTGGGCCTGGACCGCGACCGCCTGGCCATGCTGCTGGCCGTGCTGCACCGCCATGCGGGCGTGGCCTGCATGGACCAGGACGTGTTCGTCAATGCCGTGGGCGGCGTGCGCATCAGCGAACCGGCCGCCGACCTGTCCGTGATGCTGGCCATCACTTCGTCGTTGCGCGGCAGGCCCTTGCCCAAGGGCTTTATCGCATTCGGCGAAGTGGGCCTCGCCGGCGAGGTGCGGCCGGCCCCGCGCGGCCAGGAGCGCCTGAAGGAAGCCGCCAAGCTGGGTTTCAGCGTGGCCGTGGTGCCCAAGGCCAACGCGCCCAAGAAGCCCATTGAGGGCCTGACCATCCACGCGGTGGAGCGCGTGGAAGAGGCGATGAACGTGGTGCGCGGCCTGGGCTGAGGCGTTGCACAATCAGTGCCATGAAACTCGCCGCCATCTCCGACATCCACGGCAACCTGCCGGCGCTTCAGGCCGTGCTGGCCGACATCGAGCGGCAGGGTGTGGACCAGGTGGTGAACCTGGGGGACATCCTGAGCGGGCCGCTGCAGCCCGCCGAAACGGCCGAGCTGCTGATGGCGCGCAACTTCACCACGATTCGCGGCAACCACGAACGGCAGGTGCTGGCGCTGATCGATCAGGGCCAGTACCTGGACCCCCTGAGCACCGATGGCTATACGGCCGCCCAGCTGGGATCGGTGCACCTGGCGTGGATACGCTCGCTGCCCGAAAGCCTGGTGCTGGCCGGCGGCGACATCCTGCTGTGCCACGGCACGCCGCACAGCGACCTGATTTATTGGCTGGAAACCACGGTGCCGGGTTTTGCCGGTGCGGGCGCGGGCCATGCCACCGGCATACGCCCGGCCACGGCGAATGAGGTGCGGGAGCGCCTGGGCGCCACAGCGCAGTCCGGGCATTCGCTGGTCCTGTGCGGCCACACCCACGTGCCGCGCATGGCGCAGTGCGGCGACGTGCTCATCGTCAACCCCGGCAGCGTCGGCTTGCAAGCCTATGACGATGAACACCCGCATCCGCATGTGGTGGAAAACGGTGCGTCGCACGCGCGCTATGCGATCGCCGAAAAAACCGGCTCGGGCTGGCGGGTCGATTTGCGCGCCGTGCCCTATGACCACCTGGCGCAGTCGCGCGTCGCCGAGGCCCGCGGGCGCGGCGACTGGGCGTACGCACTGGCCACGGGCTGGGCGGCGCGCGCGGGCTGATTTCCCCGGTTTTGCGGCTGGCCTGGCTGCTACGCAGTCCCCGCAGCCGGCGGGGACCGCCGGCCTGCGAAAATAGCGCGATGAACTTCCAGAAAATCCTTGTTCCCGTGGCCGGCGTCGCGGCCGTTGTGTTGGGTTACCGCTTTTACGGCTGGGCCGGTGTGGCCGCGGTAGCCGGTGGTCTGGTCATGTGGGTGCTGCTGCATTTCAGCCGCATGATGCAGGTGCTCAAACGCGCGGCCAACCGGCCCATCGGCTACGTCGACAGCGCGGTCATGCTCAACGCCAAGCTCAAACCGGGCATGTCGCTGCTGCACGTGGTGGCCATGACGCGGGCGCTTGGACAGCTGCTCACCCCCAAGGACGAGCAGCCCGAGATCTTCCGTTGGACGGACGCCGGTGAGTCGCATGTGACTTGCACGTTCGTGGGCGGCAAACTGTCGCACCATGAGCTTTTCCGGCCCGCGCCGGACGTGGCGGCGCCCGCCCCGTAAAATCCGTCATTCAGGTCTTTTGGCGGCGCGCGGCGTGCGCCCACCCACCTGCTTACCCCGCATCACCCCATATAGAACAGGATTCCATCATGTCCCCAGTAGCACCCTCCATGGCAGACCGCGACGGCAAAATCTGGATGGACGGCCAGATGGTCGACTGGCGCGACGCCAAGATCCATGTGCTGAGCCACACCCTGCATTACGGCTGCGGCGCCTTCGAAGGCGTGCGCGCCTACAACGCGGCCGGCGGCACGGCGGTTTTCCGGCTTGAAGAGCACACCGAGCGCCTCTTCAACAGCGCCAAGATCCTGCGCATGAAGATTCCCTTTACCCAGGAAGAGGTCAACGAGGCCACGAAAGCCGTGGTGCGCGAAAACAAACTGGAGTCCTGCTACATTCGCCCGCTGACCTGGATCGGCTCGCAAAAGCTGGGCGTCAGCCCCAAGGGCAACCAGATCCACCTGATGGTCGCGGCCTGGGCCTGGGGCGCCTACCTCGGTGAAGAAGGCTTGAAGCGCGGCATCCGCGTCAAGACCTCCAGCTACACCCGCCACCACGTCAACATCACCATGACGCAGGCCAAGGCGGTCAGCAACTACACCAACTCCATCCTCGCCAACATGGAAGCGCTGGACGACGGCTACGATGAAGCGCTGCTGCTCGACGCCTCGGGCTTTGTCAGCGAAGGCGCGGGCGAGAACATCTTTGTGGTCAAGGGCGGCGTGGTCTACACGCCCGACCTCTCGGCCGGTGCGCTCAACGGCATCACGCGCAACACCATCCTGCACATCTGCAAGGACCTGGGCCTGGAGCTGGTGCAAAAGCGCATCACGCGCGACGAGGTCTACATCTGCGACGAAGCCTTTTTCACCGGCACGGCCGCCGAAGTCACACCGATTCGCGAACTCGACCGCATCCAGATCGGCGCCGGCTCGCGTGGCCCCATCACCGAAAAAATCCAGACCGCCTTCTTTGACATCGTCAACGGCCGCAATCCGAAATACGCCCATTGGCTGGCCAAGGTCTGAAGCACGGACTCGCTTACTGAAAGCCCGAATATGAGCACCCCCACGACAACCTCTCATTCATCCGCTGTCGAACTTCTGGCCTCCGACCTGAACGCCCAGGGCGGTGTCTACTGCCCCAGCCCCAAGGCCGACATGAAAATCTGGAACAGCCATCCCAAGGTTTACCTGGACGTGGCGCGCACCGGCGAAGCGAAATGCCCCTATTGCGGGACCGTCTACAAATTGAAAGACGGCGAGCATTTCGGTGGTGGCCACTAAAAACGCCCTCGTCATTGCGCCGCAGTGGATAGGCGACGCGGTGATGACGGAACCCTTGCTGCGCCGCTTGCATGCGCGCGGCGAACGCCTCACGGTGGGGGCCTTGCCCTGGGTCGCGCCGGTTTACCGTGCCATGCCGCAGGTGGCCGAGGTCATTGAGTTCCCTTTTGCGCACGGCGGCCTGCAGTTCCGCGAACGCCGCGCGATCGCCAAACGCATTGAAGGCCGTTTCGACAAAGCCTATGTGTTGCCCAACTCGCTGAAAAGCGCGCTGCTGCCTTTTCTGGCGAGCATTCCAGAGCGCATCGGTTACTTCGGCGAGGCCCGCGTGGGCCTGCTCACGCACCGGCTCAAGAACCCGAAGAACAAGCCGCCCATGGTGGCGTTTTATTCGGCCCTGAGCGGGGGAGCAGATCTCGACAAGGACAAACCGCAGTTGCAGATGGCGCCTGCCGAGGTCGACCAGACGCTGGCCGACCTCGGCTTGCGGCGCGGCGGCTACTACGTGTTCGCGCCGGGCGCTGAGTATGGACCCGCCAAACGCTGGCCGGCCGGTTATTTTTCAGAACTGGCCGCCACACTGGACCTGCCTGTTGTGCTGCTGGGCTCGGGCAAGGAAGCGGCGCTGTGCGAAGAAATCGCCGCGCCCGTCAACGCGGTGCAAGCCGGCAAGTGCCTGAACTTCGCGGGCAAGACCTCGCTGGTGCAGGCGCTGTGCCTGATCGCCGCCTGCAAATCCACCATCAGCAACGACTCGGGCCTGATGCATGTGGCGGCGGCTTTCGGCGTGCCGCAGGTCGCGATTTTCGGTTCGTCCAGCCCGCTGCACACGCCGCCGCTCAGCGACAAGGCAGCCGTGCTGTGGCTCAAGGCCGACGCGGCTTACCAACCGCCGCTGGACTGCGCGCCCTGCTTTGAACGCGAATGCCCGCTGGGCCATACGCGCTGCCTGAACGACATCGCGCCCGGGCGGGTGCTGGCGGCGCTGGCCTCGGCGTCCTAGGCCGGAAAAGCCGACAGGGGCGCAAAGCCCGGCTTGCCCTGCGTCGGCGTGCGCGCCACGTTCATGACCCAGCACACCATCACAAAGTAGCCGACCAGGCTCACCAACTCGACCACGCCTTGCTCACCAAACGTTTTGACGGCAGCGGCATAGGTGGCATCGCTGCAGCCGTGCTGGCGCAGTACCTCAAAGCTCAAATCCAGCGCGACGGCTTCGTCGTCGGCCATGCCGCGGGGCTGCCGGCCTTCGGCGATCGCGTCCACCGTGGCCTGCGCCACGCCTGCAGCCACCGCCAGGGGTGCATGCATCAGCCACTCGAACTGGTTGGCGGTGTGGCGGGCCGCGACGCAGGTGCAGAGTTCGCGGATGCGCGCATCCAGCGTGCTTTCAAAACGCAGGTAGGCGCCCATGTCGCCGACGCGGCCCATGAGCTGCGGGCTGCGCAGCAGGGGGATGAAGGGGCCGAACACGGCCTTGCGCGGTCCGGCAATGATGGCATCGGCGGCTTCGCGCTGCGCCGGCGTCATGGCATCGCGCGGCATCAGCGGCATGCGGTCTTCGGTGGACGGGAAAAATCCCTGGGGGACGTTGGCGGGCTGGGGCGCGGCGGCGGTGCTCATGGCGTGTGTCCTGTGGTGAGGGGAGGCGCCTAGGGTATCAAAGCCGCCGCCTTCCCGTGGGCAGGCAAAAAAAAGGCCACCTTGCGGTGGCCTGTTGAAAGTTCTCCTGGAAGGGAGAACGTCGTTGGGAGATCAATAAAAATGCTTCACCGACGCTTGGTTCTTATTTCCCTGTTTCCCTCGATTTGTGGGTGTTGTGACAGCAACGTCCGCAACTGTCGGCGATTGCGCAGGGTTTGACCATTCTCCAAATAGAGGAGGGCAGCGGATTTTTCTCGATCAGACGGGAGTTTCGTGACTTATTTCACGCCGCCGGCTGGGCCATGGTGTGCGCCACGGGCAGCTCAACGATGAAGGAGGCGCCGCCGCCGGGGCGTGCCTCGCAGCGCACATTGCCGCCATGGCGCTGGCTGATGGACTTGACCAGCGCCAGGCCCAGGCCCACGCCGCCTTCGCGCTCGCTGGCGCCGGGCAGGCGGTAGAAGGGCTCGAAGATGCGCTCGCGCTGGCCGGCCGGAACGCCCGGGCCGCGGTCGTGCACCTTGACCACGGCCAGCTGCTTGGCGCCTACGCGGGTCTGCGCGAGCTCGAGGTTGATCTCGCCGGTGCTATAGCGCCTGGCGTTCTCCAGCAGGTTGCGGATCAGCCGGCGCAAGAGGCGCGGCGAGCCCTGCACGGTCAGGCTGTGGCTGGCGGCGTCCAGCCCCAGGCCGGCGGCCGGCTGGTTGCCGAGCTCCGCGCTGAGCTCGGCGTTGACGCGCGCGCATTCCTCGGCCGCCAGGCCTGTGAGGTCCAGGCTTTCGAAAGGCTCTGCGTCGGCCTGCTTGGCGTCAAGCCGGCTGGCCAGCAGAATTTCGTCGATCAGCTGGTCGAGTTCGGTGATGCTGCGGGAGATTTCCTTGCGCTGGGGTGAGGCCGCATCCGTGCCCATAAGCTCCAGCCCCATGCGTATGCGCGCCAGCGGTGAGCGCAGCTCGTGCGACGCATTGGCCAGCAGCGACTTGTGCGATTCCATCAGGGTCTCGATGCGCTCGGCCGCGTGGTTGAAGCGCCGGGCCAGGAAAGCCACTTCGTCCGTGCCTTCGGCATTGACGCGGGCCGACAGGTCGCCGGCGCCCCAGCGCTCCACGCCGCGCTGCAGGGCTTCGAGCCGCTGCGTCAGCCGGCGCATGACAGGGTAGGCACCCAGCGCCACGGCCAGGCCGACCAGGCCCAGCATCCAGCCAAAGCCGAAACCAAAAGGTGGGCGCATCCAGGGGTTGCTGCCGGGCGGCCGCTTGGGCCGGGGCAGCAGCAGGTTCAGGGTCTGGCCGTCTTTGGTCGTGACGTCAAACTCCAGGTCGTCGCCGAGCTTACGGTCGGGCCGGGTCTGCGCCGTGCCTATGACTTCGCCCTTGTCGTTGTGCACCAGCACTTCGCGTATGGGCAGTTGCGGCGGGTCGGCGCTCAGGCGCCAGGCCGCGCCGACCAGGAAGGTCAGCACGACCACGGTGGCGACAACCGCAAGCCATATGCGCACATAGAGGTGCGACGTAAACCTAGTCCACATATGGAACTCCTATAAATCCAATTTTCGGGCGCATGGCGTCGTTGCGCGGTGCTCGGAATCCTCATGCACCGAAGTGCATTCCGGTGTCCTGCGCTCCGGGCGCCTCGCCCTGCATCCCGACAATTGCATTTCTAGAAGCTCCATAGCCATTTCCTTTTTTTCAGTCCTGCTGCTTGGCGAACACATAACCCACGCCGCGCACGGTGAGTATGCGTTTGGGGTCCTTGGCGTCGGCCTCGATGGCGCTGCGGATGCGGCCCATGTGCACGTCGATGGAGCGGTCGAAGGCCTCGAGCTCACGGCCGCGCACGGCTTCCATGATCTGGTCGCGGCTCAGCACGCGGCCGGCGCGCTCGGCCAGCGCCACCAGCAGGTCGAACTGGTAGGAGGTGAGTTCGCAGGGACTGCCCGACACCGAGACGGTGCGCGCATCGCGGTCGATTTCAAGCGAGCCGAAGCGCATGACCTTGTGGCCGCCGTTGGCCGCGGCATTGCCGGTTTCACCGCCGCGGCGCAGCACGGCGCGTATGCGTGCCAGCAGTTCGCGCGGCTCGAAGGGCTTGGGCAGGTAGTCGTCGGCGCCGATCTCCAGGCCGACGATGCGGTCCATGGGGTCGCCCTTGGCTGTGAGCATCAGCACGGCAGTGTTGGCGGTCTCGCTGCCCTGGCCCTTGATGCGCCGGCACACTTCCAGGCCGTCCATGTCGGGCAGCATCAGGTCCAGGATGACCAGGTCGGGCGTGTTGCCCTCCAGTGCGGCCAATCCGCTCGCGCCGTCGGCCGCGTGGGTGAAGCCATAGCCCGACTGGCGTAGATATTCGCCCACCATGTTGGCCAGGCGGGCATCGTCTTCGATCATCAGGAGTTGTTGGGTCATGGATGGGTCCTCGGTTGCAGGGTGTGTCCCCCGGGGTGGATCACAATGGGTTTATGCTGCGCCGCACGCAACAATCGCGCTTGAAGCCATCGTAAAGTTAAGGTAAACCGGGTCGGCAGCCTGCCAGCATACTCCGCTGCGCGGGTATCTGGTAGTTGTTTCGCAGCTATCGATTTGATAGCTGTGAATTCCCGCTCTCAGGAGGATTTCGGGGCCTGCAGGCGCGATGCCAGGGCCACCAGCACCAGGACCGGCAGGCCCAGCAAGGCGGTCGCGGTGAAGAAGTTGGTGTAACCGAAAGCGTCCACATATTTGCCCGAATAACCGGCCAGGAATTTCGGCAGCAGCAGCATCATGGAGCTGAACAGGGCGTACTGGGTGGCCGAATAGTTGACGTTGGTCAGGCTGGAGAGGTAGGCGATGAAGGCGGCCGAAGCAATGCCGCTGGAGAGGTTGTCGGCCGAGATCACGAAGATCAGCGCGGTGACGTCGTGGCCGCGCGTGCCCAGCCAGGCGAACAGCAGGTTGCTGGCCGCGCTCAGCACGGCACCCAGCATCAGCACGCGCATCACGCCCAGGCGCATGGCCATGGCGCCGCCGATGAAGGCCCCCACCAGCGTCATGATGACGCCGTAGATCTTGGTGACGGCGGCGACCTCATCCTTGGTGTAGCCCATGTCCACGTAAAACGGGTTGGCCATGATGCCCATGACGACGTCGCTGATGCGGTAGATGGCGATCAGCGCGAGGATCACGATAGCCTGCTTGCCGTACCGCTTGAGGAACTCGGCGAACGGCACGTAAAAGGCATGGTCGAACCAGACGGCGGCCGGCACCAGCCGCGCCGGCAGTGCGATGCGAATACCTGTTTTGGCCAGGCCGATGATGGCCAGCACGTAGACGAGCAGCGGCAACAGGTAGGCACTGAGGGCCAGGTAGTAGGCCAGCAACACCATGCCCGGTGCCGCCAGCAGCAACAGCACGAGGAGGGCGAGCGTCGCAAACAGCACCGCGCCATAGAGGGGAATGCCGGTGGCGGCAAAGCGCGCGCGGGTCGCCGCGGTTTCGGCGTCGCTTTCGGCGCGGGCGCGCTCGGCAGGCTCTGATGAAAACAGCACAGTGATGATGCCCGGCAGCATGGAGAAGGCCATCACCAGGTAGGCGGCTTGCCATGCACCGGGCTGGTAGGCCGCCGCATTGGGGACTTCGGCGCGCGCGGCGATCCATAGCACGCCGGCGCCGGCCCAGATCATGGCGATGCGGTAGCCGGTCTGGTAGGCCGCCGCCAGCGCCGCCTGGCGTTTGGCATCCGCGGATTCGATGCGGAAGGCATCAAGCGCGATGTCCTGCGTGGCCGAGCCGAAGGCCACGGCCAGCGCGCACCACACCATGGGTTGCAGGGACAGCTTCGGGTCGTTCATCGCCATACCGCACAGCGCGCCGATGATGGTGAATTGCGCCAGCAACAACCAGCTCCGGCGGCGGCCCAGCAGGCGGGTGAGTATCGGTATCGGCAGGCGGTCCACCAGCGGCGCCCACACCCATTTGAAGCCATAGGCCAGGCCGATCCAGCTCAAAAATCCGATGGTGGTCCGGTCAATGCCCGCTTCGCGCAGCCAGAAGCTCAGGGTCCCAAAAACCAGCAACAGCGGCAAGCCTGCCGAAAACCCGAGCAGCAGCATGCGCAGTGTGGCGCGCTCGGCGTACACGCGCCAGACGCTGGCCCACGATGGTGCGGCGCTGGGGGATTCGGGAGTGGAGGAGGCGGCGGCCGGAGCCAGGGCGGATGAGGGGGTTTTGTCTGACATGGCCATTTCGATTTGTGACTATTATTCACCCATGTGCTTTTTATGCGATGCCAAACACTCCGCCTGGCCTGGCCGCCGGGCATTTCTGCTGGCCGCTGCCGGTACCGCTGCTGCTGCGGCCACCACGCCGCTGCGCGCACAGGTCGATGTCGGGCCCGCGTCCCAGCTGCGCAACCTGGTGCCTGCCGACGAGATCGAAAGCGCCGCCACCCAGGAATACAGCAAGCTGCTGGCCGAAGCCCGCGCCAAGGGCGCGCTGGCGCCGCAGGGCAATCCGCAGCTGCAGCGGCTGCGCGCCATCGCCGCCAGGCTGGTTCCGCAGACCGCCCAATGGAACGACCGCGCCAGGCAGTGGCGCTGGGAAGTCAACCTGCTGGGCAGCAAGCAGATCAACGCGTTTTGCATGCCGGGCGGCAAGATCGCCTTCTACACCGGCATCCTCGACCAGCTCAAGCTGACAGACGACGAGGCGGCCATGATCATGGGCCACGAAATGGCCCACGCGCTGCGCGAGCACGCGCGCGCGCGCATCGCCAAAAGCCAGGGCACGGGCACCCTGCTGTCCCTGGGCGCGCAATTGCTGGGCTGGGGGCAGGTCGGTGACCTTGCCGCCAGCATTGGCACGCAACTGCTGACGCTGCGTTTCAGCCGTGAGGATGAAACCGATGCCGACCTGGTCGGCCTGGAGCTGGCCGCGCGCGGCGGCTACAACCCACAGGCGGCCGTCAGCTTGTGGGAAAAAATGGGCCAGGCCGGCGGCGGCGCGTCCGGCCCGAGCTTTCTTTCGACCCATCCCTCGGGCCCCGAGCGCATCCAGCAACTTCAGGCCAATGTGCCAAAAGTTCAGGGCCTCTACCAGCGCGCGCGTAGCTGATCTGGCTGGCGTCCCCCGGTGACCGGTTTGACGCAGCGCGCCGCATTTTTGTCGCGAGCCTGGTGGAGGGCTTTTCGCCCGGCGCGCACCCGCATCAACACACGCGAACGCCTGCGCCTGGTGGCGGGTTCGCTGTTCGGCATCTTCCTGACGGGCTTGTTGTGCCATCTGGCCGGCTGGGTGGTGCCCGGCCTGCCTTGGCTGGTGGCGCCGCTGGGGGCCAGTGCGGTGCTGATTTTTGCCGTGCCGGCAAGCCCCATGGCGCAGCCTTGGCCGGTGGTGGGCGGCAACACGCTGTCGGCGCTGGCCGGCATCGCCGGGGTGCACGGCGCGCACCTGCTGGGTTCGCCCGAACTGGCCGCGGCCCTGGCGGTGGCCACGGCGATTGCGCTGATGCTGGCCCTGCGCTGCCTGCACCCACCCGGCGGCGCCACGGCGCTCATGATGGTGCTGGGCGGCATTTCCAGTCCGGTGTTCGCCTTCTATCCCGTGATGCTCAACTCGGTGCTGCTGGTCACGGTCGGCATCCTTTACAACAACGCGACGCGGCGCGCCTATCCGCACACGCAGCTGCCGCCGCGAGACGCTGCCCCCTCGGCTGAAGACAAGCAGCTCGACGCCGACCTCGACGCCGTGCTGGCGCGCTACAACCAGGTGCTGGACGTGAGCCGCGACGACCTCAAGGCGCTGCTGGCCGAAACCCGGCTGCGCGCCTATGACCGCAAGCTCGCCGAAGTGCGCTGCGAAGACATCATGTCGCGCGATCTGGTGACGGTGGAATTCGGCACACCGCTTGAGGAAGCCTGGGCCCTGCTGAGGGAGCGCCGCATCAAGGCGCTGCCGGTGGTGGACCGCAGCTTTCGCATCGCCGGCATCATCACGATGGCGGATTTCATGCGGGCGGCCGACCTGGACCTGTACGAGGGCTTTGACGCCAAGCTCAGGCAGCTGGTGCGCAGCACGCGCAGCGTGTATTCGGACAAGCCCGAGGTCGTGGGGCAGATCATGACCCGCAATGTGCGCGTGGCCGGGCGGCAACGCCGGCTGGTGGAGCTGGTGCCGCTGTTCGGCAGCACGGGCCACCACCACATTCCCATCATTGGGGAGGGCGAGCGGCTGGTCGGCATTATTACCCAGTCGGATCTGGTCGCGGCGCTGGGAAGAGCCGCGGACCCGGCGGCTTGATCAGGCGCACATCGCATGGCCAACGAGGCCTAACGTATTCATATTCCGGCGATATTTTTGCGACCATCGCCCCGTACCAAGCCATTAGATTTAACGAACTCGCGCCAGACGGTTTTGGCGCAGGATGGCCGCTTGCCGAATCGGCATATGGGGCCTGCACCACTCGTACTTGTCCTACGCTGCATTTTGATACTTGCGCCTTAAGATGCGCCGCATGAGCCTTCCTTTTCCTCCAGGACGAGCCGCCTTTTCCTTGCGTCGGCGAGCCCTCACGGACGCACGGCGGGCGGCCACCATCCCGATGCCATGACGCGCACCGACCCGGCCCTGATTGCATTCCTGGAGGAGCAGCGCGCCGACTACGCCCGTTCCCTGCCGCGCCGCCTGGAGCAGGTCGGCTTGCTCTGGCAGCAGGTCCTGCGGGGCGAGGATCTGGCCCACGCCCTGCCTACCCTGGAGCGCCATGCGCACAGCCTGGCGGGTTCCGCAGCCACTTTCGGTTGGGCGGAGCTCGGCCTGGCGGCGCAGGCGCTGGAACTGGCCCTGAGCCCCCATGTCGGCGCCGGCCAGGTGCTCGCGCCCGAGACCCGGGACGAGGTGGGGCGGGCTGTCGAAGAGTTGCAGCAGCGCTTTCACAGCGCGGCCTGAAAGCCCGGAAGGACCGCCCATGCCATCCTCCGCCCTTTTCCTGACAAAGATCAAGATTGCAGTGGCGGGCGGTGTGTTGCTGACGGTGGTACTGGGCGCTGCGTCCTACCTGACCATCGGCCGCCTGCTGGAAACAGCGCAGTCCCGCGTGCGCACCGAGGACACGCTGGTGATGCTGGAGCGCGTGGATTCCGCGTTGCGAACGGCCGAGTCGACGCTGCGGCAATACCTGCTGAGCGGCCGCGAGGACGACCTGGCGGCCTTCCAGGAAGCGCGGGTCGAGCTGCGCGCCATCAGGGCTCGCACGCGTGAGGCCAAGGTGCTGCAGGAATCTGCGGATTTTGACGACCTGATCATCCAGCGTGCCCGCGTCGCCGACCAGGCCATTGCGGCGCGCAAGGCAGGAGGCGCGGAGGCGGCGGCGGCCGTCCTGGCCAGCGACGCCAGCCGTGAACTGCGCGTGCGCACCGACGGACTGCTGGGAGGCGCGCGCAACCGGGAGGCCTACAGGTGGCGCGACGCGCAGGCGGCGGCCGAGCACAGCGCGCAATGGGCCCAAGGCTTTATCCTCGCCGGCAGCCTGCTGTTCGTCGCCATGCTCGCCTGGGTGGTCTATGTGGTCAAGCATTACGAGCGGGTGCGAAAACTCGGCGAAGCCCAGTTGCGCGACAGTGAAGCGATGAGCCGCAGCATCACCGAGGGCATGGTGGAAGCCGTGATCACCACCACCGACCAGGACATCGTGCTGGAGGCCAACGGCGCCGCGCTGCAACTCTTCGGCTATGAGCGCAGTGACCTGGTGGGGCGCGATGTTTCCGAACTGGTGCCCGAACGCCTGCGCAACCAGTACAAGGAATTCACCTCGATGATGCACGCCCGGCCTGGCGCTTTCCGGATCTCCGGGCGGGAAGTGCTGGCCTTGCGCAAGGACGGCACCGAATTCCCGGTCAGCGTGTCCTTCAGCGACGTGCAGGTGGGCGGGCGCCGCATGTTCACCGCCCTGATGCACGACATCACCGAAAGCAAGCGCATCACCAAGGCCTTGCGGGCCAGCGAGTCGCAGCTGCGCCAGGTCACGGACACCGTGCCGGCCCTGATTGCCTACCTGGACACCGAGCAGCGTTTTCGCTTTCACAACCGGGCCTACGAAGAAAACTTCGGCCTCACTTATGAGCAGATCGACGGCAAGCCCCTGGCCGACGTGCTGGGTCCGCAGGTCTACGAGACGGTGCGCGAAAAGGTCGATGAGGTCCTGAAAGGGAACACCGTGCGTTATGAGCGGACGCAGGTCACGCCCCACGGCGAGCGCAGGCACTACGCGATGCAGTACTTCCCGCGCTACGGCGAAGGCTCCGCGGCGCAAAGGGTGATCGGTTTTTTCTCGCTGGGCACCGACATCACCGAACTCAAGCGCATTGACCGCATGAAAACCGAGTTTGTCTCCACGGTCAGCCACGAGTTGCGCACGCCGCTCACCTCGATCCGGGGCTCGCTGGGCTTGATTTCCGGCGGTGTGGCAGGCGAGTTGCCCGAGGCCGTCAAGAGCCTGGTGGGCATCGCGAAAAATAACTGCGAGCGCCTGATCCGGCTGATCAACGACATCCTGGACAGCGAAAAAATCGAGTCCGGCAAGCTGCGCCTGGATATGCAGGTGGTGGACCTCAAGCAGCTCGTCGAACAGACATTGGTCGCGAACGAGGGGTTTGCCGGCCAGCATGGGGTGAATCTTGAAATGCGGGCCCCCGACGCGGCGCTGCACGTGCGCATCGACAGCGACCGCATGACCCAGGTGCTGACCAACCTGCTGTCCAACGCCGTGAAATTTTCGCCGAAGGGCGCCACGGTCGAGGTGAGGCTTTCGCGCGTCGGGCAGAAGGTGCGCACCGAGGTGGTCGACGTCGGCCCAGGTATCCCTGAGGAATTCAGCTCGCGCATCTTCCAGAAGTTTTCGCAGGCCGACTCGTCCGATACCCGCCAGAAAGGCGGCACCGGCCTGGGCCTGAATATTTCCCGCGCACTGGTTGAAAAAATGGACGGCACCATCGGGTTTTTCAGCAAGGCCGGCGTGGGCACCACCTTCTTTTTTGAAATGCCGGAATGGACAAATCCGGTGCCGCTGCTCAAGCCTCTGAGGCCGCCTACGCTTTCTTCACGCCCGCGCATCCTGATCTGTGAGGGTGACGCCGACGTCGCCAAGTTGATCAGCATGATGCTGGGCAAGGCCGGCTTTGATTCCGACATGACCTACAGCGCCGAGGAGGCGTTGGCCAGCCTGGCCTCCAACACCTACGACGCGGTAACGGTGGACCTCAAGCTGCCCGGGCAGAACGGCGTGGCCTTCATCGGGCAGCTGCGCGAGGACGAGAGGACGCGCAACCTGCCGGTGGTGGTTATTTCCGCCATGGCCGAGCAGGGCGAGCTGCAGTTCAACCGCAAGCCGCACAGTGTGTCCGACTGGCTGAAAAAACCCATCGACGAACACCTGCTGGTCCACAGCCTGCGCCGCGCCGTGGCCACCCTGGACTCGGGCAAGCCGCGCATCCTGCATGTGGAAGACGATCTGGACATCCAGCGCATCACCGCCGCCATCGCCCAGGACTTCGCGAGTTTCGAATTCGCGGCCACGCTGGACGAAGCCCGCGAGCGCCTGCGCGAGCATCCGTTCGACCTGGTGCTGCTGGACCTGGCGCTGGGCAGCCATTCGGGCTGGGACCTGTTCGAAGACATTGATGCACTGGACCCGCGCCCGCCGGTGATCGTGTTCTCGGCCGGCGACGTGGACCCCTCCGACGGACGGCATGCTGACGCGGTGCTGGTAAAGGCCCATACTTCGAACACCGAACTGCTCAATACAATCCAGCGAGTCCTGCAGACGCCCGTAGACCCGGCCCCACCCGTCCCCAAGCCCGTGAGTTGAACATCATGACAAAACCACTGAACCGCATCCTTTATGTTGAAGATGAACCCGACATCCGCATGGTGGCGCAAATGGCGCTGCAAGCCGTGGGAGGGTTCACCGTGATCGCCTGCGCCTCCGGCCAGGAGGCCCTGGATGCCGCGCCGGGCGCCGGGGCAGACCTGCTGCTGCTGGACGTCATGATGCCCGGCATGGACGGCCCCACCACGCTCAAGGGCTTGCGCCAGCTGCCGGCCACCGCCGGCACGCCGGTGATCTTCATGACCGCCAAGGTGCAGGCCGCGGAGGTGGCCGTATACAAGGGCCTGGGCGCGCTGGAAGTGATTCCCAAGCCCTTCGACCCCATGGAGCTCTCTACGCAGATCCAGCGGATCTGGGCAGAACAGAGTTAGGCCCCCACGGTCGCTCACTTCGTGTAGCTTCCTGCCCCCCGAGGGGGCCGCCCGCCTGCGGTCTGGCAAAGCCAGTCCCGCGGCTCATGCTGGCTTAAGAGTTCATGGCTTAACCAGTGCCGGGGTCAAAGCGAGAACTCATAGTCCACGCTCATGGGCGCGTGGTCCGAGAAGCGCTGTTCCTTGTAGATGTGCTCGCTGCGGGCCAGCGCCGCGAAGGCCGGCGTGGCCAGGTGGTAGTCCAGGCGCCAGCCTACGTTCTTGGCATAGGCCTGGCCGCGGTTGCTCCACCAGGTGTAGGCCGCGTCGGTTGCTGTGGGCTGCAGCCTGCGGTAGACATCGACCATGCCGCCGCCTTTGACCGAGGGGCCGGTGCGCTGCGTCAATTCATCTGCTGCTTCGTTGGCGAGTTCGGCGTCGCGCAGCAGCTCCGTCATCCAGGCGCGCTCTTCGGGCAGGAAGCCGCTGTTCTTGCGGTTGCCCTTGAAGTTCTTCAGGTCGATTTCCTGGTGCGCAATGTTGACGTCGCCGCACAGCACGAAGTCGCGCGTTTCCTTCAGGGCCAGCAGGCGCGGGTAAAACTCGGCCAGGAAGCGGAACTTGGCGGCCTGCCGCTCCTCGCCCGAGGAGCCGCTGGGAAAGTAGCAGCTGATGATGGAGAGCTTGGGGCTCTGCTGGCGGCCGGGCCTGTCAAAGCGCAGCTCCACGTAGCGTCCTTCGGCGTCGAATTCGGTCGATCCATAGCCCACGATCACGTCGCTGGGCTCATGGCGCGTGTAGATGCCGACCCCGGAATACCCCTTTTTCTCGGCAAAATGGAAATAGCCTTTGAGGCCGGCGATTTCCTCGAAACGGCCGCTCATGTCGGCCGCTTGCGCCTTGAGCTCCTGTACGCAAATACAATCCGGCTTGGACTGCGCAACCCAGTCCAGCAGGCCTTTGCTGGCTGCGGAGCGAATACCGTTGAGGTTGAGGCTGGTCAATTTAAACATGGGACTTTCAATGAGCACGGCAGGGCAACAACAGGACAACAGGGACGGGGCGGCTTCCGCGGACGGCGCGCTGGCACAGGAATTCGTGCAGTTCGCCGTGGAGGCGGGCGTGCTGCGCTTCGGGCAATTCAAGACCAAGGCCGGGCGCATGAGCCCGTATTTTTTCAACGCCGGCCTGTTCGACGACGGCGCCAAGCTGGGACGGCTGGCGCAATTCTATGCGCGCCACCTGCTGGCCGAGGAGAAGCGCACCGGCCTGGCCTTCGACATGATTTTCGGGCCGGCCTACAAGGGCATTCCGCTGGCTGCGGCGGTGGCCATCGAGCTGGCGCGGCTGGGGCGCAACTACCCTTTCGCCTACAACCGCAAGGAAGCCAAGGACCACGGCGAGGGCGGCACATTGGTCGGCGCGCCGGTCAAGGGCCGCGTGCTCATCATTGACGACGTGATGTCCGCCGGTACGGCCGCCCGCGAATCGATCGCCATCATCCAGGCGGCGGGCGCCGTTCCGCATGCGGTCGCGCTCGCGCTGGACCGCCAGGAAAAGGCCACGGAAAACGGCGTGGACGTGAACCATAGCGCAGTGCAATATGTTACGAAACAACTGGGCCTGCAGGTTTGCGCGATTGCGCGCCTGACCGACTTGCTGCAGTATCTGTCCACACAGGGCGGCACGCAGGGCGCCAAAGAGGCCGATGCACTGTCCCTGCAGACGCACTACCAGGCCGTACTGGCCTACAGGGAACGCTACGGCGTGGATTAAGGAGTCGATTTGCTCTTTCGAACAGCGCTTACGGTCATCGGGGTGTCGGCTGCCTTCGCGGCGAATCAGGCCGCGGCTCAAAATATTTATACCTGCGTGGATGGCAAGGGCCGCAAGATCACGGCTGACCGTCCCATCATCGAGTGCATAGACCGCACCCAGCAGGAACTGAACGGCTCGGGTACGGTCAGGCGCCAGGTGGGGCCTTCGCTGACCGCGCAGGAACGCGCGGCGCAGGAAGAAAAGGACAAGGCTGCCGCAGAGGCGCGTGCACGCGAGGCCGAGGACAAGCGCCGGGACCGTGCCCTGCTGCTGCGTTACCCCAATCGTGCTGTGCATGACCAGGAGCGCGTGATCGCCTTGGCCCAGGTCGATGAGGTCATCAAGGCTTCCAACAAACGGACGACCGAGTTGGCCGAACAGCGCAAAGTCATTCAGGCCGAATACGAGTTTTACGCGAAAGATCCCAGCAAGGCGCCGCCGGGGCTCAAGCGCAAGCTTGAAGAAAATGAGGCCAGTTCGTCCGTGCAGCGCAAGTTCGTCCAGGATCAGGAGCAGGAGAAAAAGCGCGTGAACCAGCGCTTTGACGAGGAACTGGTCAAACTCAAACAGCTGTGGGCCCTGCGAGAAGGATCCGTAAGCCCGGCGCCTACCGCCAAAAACTGAAGAACCGGGCAGGCTACCCGGCCCTGGCGGTTTCTAACCCAGTTTTTTCTTCAGCAGCTCGTTGACCTGGGCCGGGTTGGCTTTGCCCTTGGTGGCTTTCATGGCCTGGCCGACCAGCGCGTTCATGGCCTTGGTGTTGCCGGCCTTGACCTCTTCCACGTTTTTGGCGTTGGCGGCCAGCACCTCGTCGATGATCTTTTCGAGCTCGCCGGTGTCGCTCATCTGCTTGAGGCCCTTGGCCTCGATCACCGCGTCGACGTCCGAGCCATCACCGGTCCACAGCGCGTCAAACACCTGCTTTGCGGCGTTGTTGGAAATCGTGCCGTCGCCGATACGGCTTATCAACTTTGCCAGCTGGCCGGCGCTCACGGCGGAGGAATCAATCGACTTCTCCTCGCTGTTGAGGCGCCGCGACAGTTCGCCCATAACCCAGTTGCTGGCCAGCTTGGGCTGCTGGCTGGCCCCGGCAACAGCCTCGAAGAACGCGGCCGTGGCCTTGTTCTGGGTCAGCTGGCCTGCGTCATATTCAGGCAGCGCGTAGTCCTTCACGAAACGTGCCGCCATCACGCGCGGCAGTTCGGACATTTCCGAGCGGGTTTTTTCGACCCAGTCGCGGCCTATCACCAGCGGCGGCAAATCGGGATCGGGGAAGTAGCGGTAGTCGGCCGCGTCTTCCTTGGTGCGCATGCTGCGCGTCTCGCCCGTGTCCGGGTCGAACAGCACGGTGGCCTGTTCAATGGGCCTGTTGCTCTCAATCTCCTCGATCTGCCAGCGAATTTCATAGTCGATGGCCTGCTGCATGAACTTGAAGCTGTTCAGGTTCTTGATCTCGCGGCGCGTGCCCAGCGGCTCGCCCGGCTTGCGCACCGACACGTTGGCGTCGCAGCGGAAGCTGCCTTCCTGCATGTTGCCGTCGCAGATGCCAATCCAGGTGACGATCTTGTGCAACTCTTTCGCATAGGCCACGGCCTCCGCCGAGGAGCGCATGTCGGGCTCGGTCACGATTTCGAGCAGCGGTGTGCCGGCGCGGTTCAGGTCTATGCCGCTCATGCCGATGAAGTCTTCGTGCAGCGACTTGCCGGCGTCTTCCTCGAGGTGGGCGCGCACCAGGCGCACCGAGCGCTTTTCGCCCTCCAGGAAAAACTCGACGCTGCCGCCCTGCACCACGGGGATTTCAAACTGGCTGATCTGGTAGCCCTTGGGCAGGTCGGGATAGAAGTAGTTTTTGCGCGCGAACACGCTGCGCTCGGCGACGTGCGCATTGACAGCCAGGCCGAACTCGATGGCGCGCTGCACCGCGCCCTTGTTCATCACCGGCAGCGCACCGGGCAGCGCGAAGTCCACGGCGGATGCCTGCGTATTCGGTTCCGCACCGAAGGCGGTGGAGGCGCGGCTGAAGATTTTCGATTGCGTGGTGAGCTGTGTGTGGGTCTCAAAGCCGATGATGACTTCATAGCCTTGCACCAGCGGGCCGGTAGGGCGGCCGGCTTGCATTTCGGCGAAGGGGTTGACGGCGGGTTGGGTCTGGCTCATGTCGAATCACTCAAAGGCTTGGGGGTTGGCGCAGGTGCCAGTCGGTGGCCAGCTGGAACTGATGGGCGGCGCCCAGCAGCTGCGCTTCCTTGAAATAGTTGCCGATCAGCTGCAGGCCCACGGGCATGCCGCCGGCGCCGAAGCCCGCCGGCACACTCATGCCGGGCAGGCCGGCCAGGCTGGACGACAGGGTGTAAATATCGGCCAGGTAGTTGGCCACCGGGTCGTCGGACTTCTCGCCGATTTTCCAGGCCACGGTGGGTGACACCGGGCCGGCGATGATGTCGCACTGCGTGAAGGCGGTCTGGAAATCCTGCGCGATCAGGCGGCGGATTTTTTGCGCCTTGAGGTAGTAGGCGTCGTAGTAGCCGTGCGAGAGCACATAGGTGCCGATCATGATGCGGCGCGTGGCCTCGTCGCCGAAGCCTTCGCTGCGCGACTTTTTGTACATGTCGTTGAGGTCGCCATACTGCGCCGCGCGATGGCCGTAACGCACGCCGTCAAAGCGGCTCAGGTTGCTGCTGGCTTCGGCCGGTGCGATGACGTAGTACACCGGGATCGACAACTCAGTCAGCGGCAGGCTCACGTCCACCAGGGTGGCGCCCAGCTTTTCATACTCGGCCAGCGCGCCGCGCACGGCCGCCAGCACGTCGGGCGCGCAGCCGGCGCCGAAGAACTGCGTGGGCAGTCCGATGCGCAGGCCTTTGAGCGGCTTGTCGCTGCCGGGGCGCGCGGCGAGCAGGTCCGCCGCATAGTCGGCGGCGGGCAAATCCAGCGAGGTTGAGTCGCGGTCCGGATCCGGCCCGGCCATGGCTGACAGCAGCAGGGCGCAATCGAGCGCGCTGCGCGCCATCGGGCCGGCCTGGTCGAGGCTGGAGGCGAAAGCCACCATGCCGTAGCGCGAGCAGCGGCCGTAGGTGGGCTTGATGCCGGTGATGCCCGTCAGCGAGGCCGGCTGGCGTATCGAGCCGCCGGTGTCGGTGCCGGTGGCCGCGGGCACCAGACGCGCGGCCACGGCGGCGGCGGAGCCGCCCGAAGAGCCACCCGGAATGCGGCTGGTGTCCCAGGGGTTTTGCACGGGCTTGTAGGCGCTGTTGTCATTGCCCGAACCCATGGCGAACTCGTCGCAGTTGAGCTTGCCCAGCGTGACCATGCCGGAGCCCTCGGACCCCAGGTTTTTCACCACCGTGGCGTCAAAAGGGCTGCGGTAGTTTTCGAGCATCTTCGAGCCGGCGGTCGTCGGGAAGTCGCGCGTGACGAACACGTCCTTGTGCGCCAGCGGCACGCCCAGCAACGGCGTGCGTTCACCAGCGGCCAGGCGCGCATCGGCCGCCTTGGCCTGGGCCAGGGACACATCCGCGTCGGTCGCCAGGAAGGCGCCGAGCTTTTCCTGCTGGATGCGGGCCAGGAAGTGCTGCGTGGCTTCAACGCTGGAGACTTCGCGCGCGGCCAGTTTGGCGGCGAGTTGCGCGACGCCCAGGTCGTGCAGCGCGGTGTTGTTTGTGGTGGCGCCGCTCATTCGATCACCTTGGGCACAAGGAACAGGCCGTTTTCGACGGCGGGTGCGCTGACCTGGCTGGCCTCGCGCTGGTTGGGTTCGCTGGCGATGTCTTCGCGCAGTCGCAGGGCGACTTCGCCGATCACTGCTGCCGGGTGGGCCAGCGGCTCCACCCCTTCGGTGTTGACGGCCTCCATCTGCTCCACCAGGGCGAAAAAGCCGTTGATCTGGCTCAGGGTGTGCTCGACTTCGTCAGGGCGCAGTTCAAGCCGCGCCAGGTTGGCGACGCGGGCGATGTCTTGGGGTGTCAATGCCATGGGTAAAAATGAAGGAAAAATACAGCGGAATCCGCGGAAGTGACGGGAGAAAATTCCGGTGAAAAAGGGGGCTGAAACGAGGTGTAAAGCTGAAAAAACGGGCTGGCTAAAGCTATTGATCTATAGGGGATGCGTTATTATCCCGCCTTTGGTGTGAAATCAGGGTTGGATGCGGGCTTTAGGTGCTTTTTAGATGCCAGAAGCAGATTTCAGAGCGCCTCTGGCCCAACTTCCCCATAATTGCTGATCAATAAAAAGGCGATCGAGCAACGAAGTTCGCTCATGCCCCAACCGGACCCCTGCATATGTTTGAAGCATTTCGTCGGTATTTCTCCACCGACCTGGCCATTGACCTCGGCACAGCCAACACCCTGATTTTTGTACGCGACCGCGGTATTGTGCTGGATGAGCCCTCCGTCGTCGCCATCCGCCACGAAGGCGGCCCCCAAGGCAAGAAAACCATTCAGGCCGTCGGCCACGAAGCCAAGGCCATGCTCGGCAAGGTCCCCGGCAACATCGAAGCCATACGCCCCATGAAGGACGGCGTGATCGCCGACTTCACCGTGACCGAGCAGATGCTCAAGCAGTTCATCAAGATGGTGCACCCGCGCAGCCTGCTCAAGCCCAGCCCGCGCATCATCATCTGCGTGCCCTGCGGCTCGACCCAGGTTGAGCGCCGCGCGATCCGCGAAAGTGCCCTGGGCGCCGGCGCCAGCGATGTGTACCTGATTGAAGAACCCATGGCCGCCGCGATTGGCGCCGGCCTGCCGGTGTCCGAAGCCAGCGGCTCCATGGTCGTCGACATCGGCGGCGGCACCACCGAAGTGGGCGTGATCTCGCTGGGCGGCATGGTCTACAAAGGCAGCGTGCGCGTCGGCGGCGACCGTTTCGACGAAGCCATCATCAACTACATCCGCCGCAACTACGGCATGCTGATCGGCGAGCCCACCGCCGAAGCCATCAAGAAGAGCATTGGCTCGGCTTTTCCGGGTTCCGAAGTCAAGGAAATGGAAGTCAAAGGCCGCAACCTTTCCGAAGGCGTGCCGCGCAGCTTCACGATCTCCAGCAACGAAATCCTCGAAGCCCTGACCGACCCGCTCAACAACATCGTGAGCGCCGTGAAGAACGCACTGGAGCAGACCCCGCCCGAGCTGGGCGCCGACATCGCCGAGCGCGGCATGATGCTGACCGGCGGCGGCGCCTTGTTGCGCGACCTGGACCGCCTGCTGGCCGAGGAAACCGGCCTGCCGGTGCTGGTGGCCGAGGACCCGCTGACCTGCGTGGTGCGCGGCTGCGGCATCGCCCTGGAGCGCATGGACCGCCTGGGTTCCATCTTCACCTCGGAATAAGCCACACCGTACTTCATGTCGCAAGCCGGGGCATGAAGCGGGGCCAGCTTGACAGCGAACCATGCCCTTAGGAACCCTTGACAGATCCCCGCCGCCCTTTTTCAAGCAGGGGCCGTCGGCGCTGTCCAAGCTGATGTTCTTCAGCGCCCTGTCGCTGTTCCTGATGGTTGCCGACACCCGTTTTCGCATCACCCAGCCGGTGCGCGCCGCGCTGGCCACCGCGTTGTACCCGGTGCAATGGGTGGCGCTGCAGCCGGTGCGCGCCATCCGCGGCAGCGGCGAGTATTTCACCACCTTGAACCAGGCCAAGCTGGCCAGTGAAGAGGCCGGCCGCAAGCTGGCCTTGCAGTCGATGCGCGCCGGCCAGGTCGAGCAGCTGACCCAGGAAAACAACCGCCTGCGCAAGCTGCTGGGCCTGCGCGAGCAGCTGGGCACGCCGGTCATGGCCGCTGAGGTGCTGTACGACGCGGCCGACCCCTACACGCGCAAGGTGATCATCGACAAGGGCATGGCGCAGGGCATTGACCTGGGCTCGCCGGTGCTGGACGAGTCCGGCGTGCTGGGCCAGGTCACGCGCGTGCATCCGCTGGTCAGCGAGGTCACGTTGGTGGTGGATCGCGACCTGGCCATTCCGGTGCTCAACGTGCGCACCGGCGCCCGCAGCGTGGCCTATGGCGACCCGGCCGCCTCGGGCAGCGGGCTGGAGCTGCGCTTCATGGGCAGCAACTCGGATGTGCAGCAGGGCGACCTGCTGACCACCAGCGGCGTGGACGGCGTCTACCCGGCCGGCCTGCCGGTGGCGAAGATCAGCCGCATCGAGCGGCGCGCCGAATCGGCCTTCGCCAAGATTTACTGCGCCCCGCAGGCGCTGGTGACGGGCGCGCGGCACGTCATGGTGGTCAAGCCCGGCACTGGACAGATCCCGCCCCGGCCCGAGGCCACGCCTGAGGCTGCGCCCAAGAAGAAAGAGAAAGGGGCGGCCAAATGATCATGCGATCAGGCCAGCAGCTGCTGCTGCCCGCCAACCCGGTGTTCATCTGGTGCAGCCTCATCGCCGCGCTGCTGCTGGACATGCTGCCCCTGGGGCGCGTGCCCTGGATGCCCGACTTCCTGGCCCTGGTGCTGGTGTTCTGGAACGTGCACCAGCCGCTGCGTGTGGGCATAGGCGTGGCCTTCATGTTCGGCCTGGCCATGGATGTGCACCAGTCCTCGTTGCTGGGCCAGCATGCGCTGTCGTACACGGCGCTGAGCTTTTTCGCCACCATGATCCATCGCCGCCTGCTCTGGTTCACCGTGCCCTCGCAGGCCCTGCAGGTGCTGCCGCTGTTTGCCGTGGCGCACGGCGTGGAGCTCGTGATCCGCATGATAGGCGGCGGTATTTTCCCGGGCTGGATCATGCTGCTGGCGCCCCTGGTCGAGGCCTTGCTGTGGCCCATCGTGAGCGTGCTGCTGCTGGTGCCGCAGCGGCGGGCGCCGGACCGGGATGAGAACAGGCCGTTATGAGGCCCCCACGGTCGCTCACTGCGTGTAACTCCCTGCCCCCCGAGGGGGCCGCCCGCCTGCGGCCTGGCAAAGCCAGTTCCGCGGCTCATGCTGGCTTGCTTCGGCTCGCTTCGCATCGCCCTTGCCTTGACGGGGGGAATCATGCGCCTTGCAGGCACTTTGTGCGGGCTGTAGAGTCGCACCACCATGACTGAGTTGCGCAACGTTGAAGCCGACCTGTCGCGTTTTCGCGCGCGGGTGCTGGTGGCGAGCTTTGTGGTGCTGTGTGCATTCGCGTTGCTGGCGGCGCGGCTGGTGTACCTGCAGGTGTACCGCCATGCGGACCTGAACGAGCAGGCCGAGAGCAACCGCACGGCCATCGTGCCGATCGTGCCGAATCGCGGGCTGATTCTGGACCGCAACGGCATTGTGCTGGCGACAAATTACTCGGCCTATACGCTGGAGATCACGCCGTCCAAGGTTGAGAACCTCGAGGAAACGATTGCCGCGCTGGAAAAGGTGATCGACATCCAGCTTCGCGACAAGCGGCGCTTCAAGCGGCTGCGTGAAGAGGCGAAGAACTTTGAGTCGCTGCCGATACGTACGCGGCTGACCGATGAGGAAGTGGCGCGTTTTGCGGCGCAGCGTTTCCGCTTCCCGGGCGTGGACATCAAGGCGCGGCTGTTTCGCAGCTATCCCTATGGCGAGCTGGGCAGCCACGTGGTGGGCTATATAGGCCGCATCAACCAGGCCGAAAAAGAAGCCATCGAGGACAGTGACGACGAGGGCAATTACCGGGGCACCGACTACATCGGCAAGCTCGGCATCGAGCAGAGCTTCGAGCAGCAACTGCACGGCACCACCGGCGTCGAGCAGGTGGAGACCTCCGCCGGCGGTCGTGCCGTGCGCAAGCTGGCGACCAACCCGGCCACGCCGGGCCATACGGTCATGCTTTCGGTGGACATCCGGTTGCAGAAACTGGTGGAAGACATGTTCGGCGACCGGCGTGGTGCGCTGGTGGCGCTGGACCCGAAAACCGGCGACGTGCTGGCCTTCGTCAGCAAGCCGACCTTTGATCCCAACCTGTTTGTCGACGGCATCGATACCGAAAGCTGGCAGGCGCTCAACGAGTCCATCGACAAGCCGCTGCTCAACCGCGCATTGCGGGGCACCTACCCGCCGGGCTCGACCTACAAGCCCTTCATGGCCATGGCCGCGCTGCAGACCGGCGCCCGTGACCCCAGGACCATCATCAACGACCCCGGCTTTTACATGTTCGGCGGCCGCCGCTTCGGCAGTCCCGAAAACGAACGCGGCGGCCCCATGGACATGAACCGCGCCATCGTGGAGTCCAGCAACGTGTATTTTTATTCGCTGGCCAACGAGATGGGCGTGGATGCCATCCACGACTTCATGAAACCCCTGGGCTTCGGCCAGATCACCGGCATCGACATCAACGGCGAGGTGCGCGGCATCCTGCCCAGCCAGGCCTGGAAACGCGGTTACTTCAAGAGGCCGGAGCAGCAAAAGTGGTTTCCCGGCGAAACCATCTCGCTGGGCATCGGCCAGGGCTACAACAGTTTCACCATGCTGCAGCTGGCGCAAGCCACCGCGACGCTGGTCAACAACGGCATCAAGCACAAGCCGCGGCTGGTGATCGCCACGCAGGACTCGATGACGCGGGCGCTGACCCCGCAGCCCCTGGCGCCCGCCGAAGACCTGGGCTACAAGCCGGAAAACGTCGCCATCGTGCGCAAGGGGCTGCTCGGCGTCACCCAGGGGGGCACCTCGGCTCGGGTGTTTGCGGGCGCCGGCTACACGAGTGGCGGCAAAACCGGCACCGCCCAAGCCGTGACCATGGCCGCCAAAGGTAAATACAACAGCGCCAAGATGGAAGAGCACCAGCGCGACCACTCGCTTTACATCGCCATGGCGCCGGCGGAAGAGCCCAAGATTGCGCTGGCCGTGATCGTGGAAAACGCCGGCTGGGGTGCGGGCGCTGCAGCACCGATCGCGCGCCGGGTGTTTGACTTCATGTTGATGGGCCAGTATCCCACCGAGGAAGACATGGCGGCGGTGCAAAAAGGCCAAGCCGGGGCGCCCATAGGCAAACCACGTCGCATCGCCGATATGGCGGCGATGTTGCCGGGCGGCGCCGCAGTGGCCGCACCGGAGGCGTCCGGCGCCGCCGCCGCGCCCGTCAAGCCGGCGGTGCTCGCCTTGACCCAGGTGGCCGGCCGCAGCGCGTCGCCGCAGCCTCCCGCCTCGGCGGCAGGGCGTTGAGGCTCCGCCGCCAACTCGCGGGGCCATAAAAAAAGCGCTGGGGTTACCAGCGCTTTTTGCGGCAGGGCATCTTGTGGAATGCCTTGCCACTTGTGTACTTCTAGTGGCTCTCTCGTGTCTCCTCGGCTCCTCGCGTTGCGAGCAGCGAGGCTCGTCAGCAAGTCATCCAATGTAGCCCGTGCACTGGCTTAGTGCATTGGGGGTTTCCCGCCCCCGAACCCCGCGCAGCATGCCCGCAGCCGTGCCGGGGCACGCCACACCATGGCGCCCGCCTGCACCGTCTGCACGCATTTGTAATTAAAACTGTCTAAAAACCCCGCTACCAACCACTGGCATGAGTTATGCCTTTGCCCTCCGAATGTTACGGATTGTTGGCTGATTGCAAGAAAGGCGGGCATGTATGCACTTGAAGAGCTTTGCGGCGTGGGGTCTGTCGATCTGGGTCTGCATGGCCTGCCACCAGGCCATGGCACAAGCGCCCGCCGCACCGGCCGCCGCTTCCGCTTCGGCCGCGGCTGCGGCCAGCGCGGCCTCCGAAGCCGCAGCGACCGCAGCTGCTCCCACGGCACAGCCGGCGCCCCCCGCGCCTGCGGCGCCGGCTCCCGTGGCGGCCGCATCAGCCCCGCCGCCTCCCGCGCCCCTGACCCAGCCGGGCCTGGTGGGGGCCGAAACTCTCAACGGTGCCGACACCGCCTGGATGATGACGTCCACCGCGCTGGTGCTGCTCATGACGCTTCCGGGCATCGCCCTCTTTTACGGCGGCATGGTGCGCAGGAAAAGCGTACTCAATGTCATGGCAAGCGTCGTCGCCATCTGTGCTGTCGTGAGTCTCTTGTGGTTTGCCGTCGGCTATTCGATCGCTTTCACGCCCGGCAGCGGTGCCTGGGGCCATTACCTGGGCGGTGCCGAGCGCTTCTGGTTTGCCGGACTTGACTATGTGAAGGACGCGCAGAAGGTCGCGGTCAGCCACGTCGCGCCCAACATCCCGGAATCGGTTTACGCGATGTTCCAGCTGACCTTCGCCATCATCACCGCGGCGCTGGTGGTCGGCTCTTTTGTCGAGCGCATGCGCTTTTCGGCGATGCTGATTTTCATGTCGCTGTGGACGGTCGTCGTCTATGCCCCGATCGCCCATTGGGTGTGGGAGCCCAACGGCTGGCTGGCCCGCATGGGCGCGCTGGATTTTGCCGGCGGCTCGGTGGTGCACATCAATGCCGGTATCGCCGGGCTGGTCTGTGCCTATGCGCTCGGCCCGCGCCGCGGATACGGCCGTGAGCCCTTCACGCCCTTCAACCTGGGCCTGACCATGGCCGGCGCCGGCATGCTGTGGGTGGGTTGGTTCGGCTTCAACGCCGGCTCCGCCGTGGCCTCCGACGGCCGGGCGGGGCTGGCGATGGCGGTCACCCACATCGCGGCCGCGGCCGGCGCCCTGTCGTGGATGGCGGCCGAGTGGGCGGTGCGCGGGCGGCCCTCGCTGCTGGGCCTGTGCTCGGGCCTGGTGGCCGGCCTGGTCGCGATCACGCCGGCCGCCGGTTTTGTCTCACCGCGCGCGGCGCTGGTGTTCGGCGTGGCCGCCGGGCTGGCCTGCTACTGGGGTGCCACCGGCCTGAAGCGCCTGCTCGATGCCGACGACTCGCTGGACGTGTTTGGCGTGCATGGGGTGGGCGGCATTGTGGGCTCACTGCTCACCGGCGTGTTCGCCAGCAAGGCCATCTCGGGGGCGCAGGGCAATGTGCTGACGCAGGCCATAGGCGCGGGCTCGGTCATGCTGTACAGCCTGTTCATGACGGCGCTGGCCCTGTGGATCACCTCGCTGATCGTCAGCCTGCGCGTCAGCGAGGCTTCCGAGAGCGACGGCCTGGACATCACCCAGCATGCCGAACGCCTGGGCACCTGATTGGCCGGCATTTCACCTTGAAGGACACCACACCATGCCTTCCAATGAAAAAATCGCCATCGCTGCCCATCTGCATGTGTTGCTGCGCCGCAAGACCGGCCGGGTGACGGACACCGAATGGATGGCCGGCAACCTTGAGTACGCGGCCGAGATAGCGCGCTTTGCACGCGAGAAGGCGGCCGAGGAAGGCCACCCCGACCTGGCCGTCTGGGCCGACAGGCTGGAAGAGATCATGGCCGAGCCCGAACCCAAGCCGCGCCTGCCCTTGGTCCAGATGGTGTCGGACGCCTTGAAAGAGCGCGGCCCGACCGTGGTGGCCGCGCCGCCGCAGGCGGACCGCCAGAGCGCGCGCTCCATCGACACCGAGGAAGAGGTTTATCCGGAGTCAGGCTTTATTGAGTCCACTTTCGGCGCGATCTTCGGCGAAGAGGGCCACCGCGAACGCAAGCAGCGCGACCCGAACGCGCCGCGCTATGTGAAAGGCCTTCGCTAGGAGGCCGGGCTGCTAGTTCGCCGGTTGCGTTTGCCGCGCGCGGTTCAGGCTGTGCGCCAGCATGTTGCGGGTGCGTGTGCGGATATTGGCGCTGGCTTCTTCCGCGAAGGCGGCCACATAGGGATGGCCCGCGTTGTCGGCCAGGATGCTGTGCCGCACCTGCTCCAGGCCGGCATCGCAGGCGGCCAGGGCCGTGTCAGCGAGCACAAAAACGGACTGGGCCGTGTCGGCTTTCAGCGGCAGCAGGGCCTGGTCGGCGCAGCGCTGGTAGTCGTTGATAGCCGCCGCCACCGGGGCGCGGGCAATCGACAGCGGGTCCTGGCTGGTCCGCGGCGCCGAACCGCAGGCGGACAGGGCCATCAGCAGGGCGGAGATCAGGGAAAAGGGCAGGTGCTTCATGCGTGCGCATTGTGTCATCGCTATGCGAATCCAGTCGGCTGCCGCCATGCGGCAAGGATGTAAGGCAAACCGATTAAGGGTAATCACAAGCGCAGGTTTCAGGTGCGGGCGTTAGCATGCCAGTCATATAAGGGGGAGCTTATGTTGCGCACGGGAATGACATTGATATGGGCGGCCGGCCTGCTCGGGCCGGGCCTTGTGCTGGCCCAGGCTCCGGCCCCCGCCCAGCAATTGGTGCTGGGTATCAGCGAAGGCACCTCGGGCGGCCTGGACCATGCCCAGGTGATCGCCAAATACCAGGGCCTGGCTGAAGTGATCGGCAAAGCCATGAAGGCCAAGGTGAGTGTGGTGTTCGCGCGCGAATTCAAGCAGCTGGAAGAAGGCATGCAGACCGGCCGCTTCGACCTGGTGATGGCCCGCCCCAGCGATTACCCGGCGCGCGGCATGCGCGACTACGGCTACAGCTACATCGCCAGCACCAAACCCGACGGGCAATGCTTCATCATCGCGCCCAAGGGGTCCGAGCTGAAGACGATTGATGATGTCAAGGGCAAGCGCATCGCCCTGCCCGAGCAGATCGCTTACATGTCGCGCTTTTGCGCCGCCGAACTGCGCGACAAGGGCATCCTGGTGGGCAAGGAAAACGTGCAGTTCGTGCGCGAGCAGGCCGCTGTCGGCTTCTACCTGKACAACAAATTCGCCGATGTGGGCGGCGTGGCGTCCTATTCAGGCATCGCCAGGAAGTGGGAAAAGGAGGGCGGCCGCATCATCCACAAGAGCGTGCCCCAGCCCTACTTTCCGATGGTGGCCCACAAGCGCATCAAGCCCGAGCAGCTCAAGGCCATCCAGGAAGAGCTGATGGCGCTGCCCGGCAGCGAGGCCGGCAAAGACGTGCTCAAGCGCATCGGTGTCGAACAGTTCGACACCACGTCCGAGCCCCGCATGCGCGAGCTGCTCAAGTGGCTCAATATCTGAGCCTTCGCTGATTCCAACCCTCCTGCGGCCAGCCTGAACCGGGCTGCGCCCCTGGGGCTGCCTCCGGCCGCCCGCAGCCGCCCGCGCGCCTGTTCCGCCTTGCTGCGACTCGCCTCTCCTTTTCCGGCCCCTAGGGTTTTCACTGCCTAAAAACCCGCCCGGCTTCGTTGTAATAGTTATGAATCATAATCATAATTGGCTTCACTGAAAAACCTCTTATGACCCAAAAACACCTAGTTCTCGATATGCGCGGCGACATCGCCGTGATTCGCCTGGCGCGCCCCGCCAAGCGCAATGCCCTGGGCGACGCCCTGGTGCTGGCGCTGCGCGACCTGTTTGAAACCCTGCCGTCCACCGCCAGGGCCGCCGTTATCCACGGTGAGGGCGACCACTTCTGCGCCGGCCTGGACCTCAGCGAACTGCAGGAACGCGACGCCAGCCAGGGGCTGCACCACTCGCGCATGTGGCATGCCGCGCTGGACCGCCTGCAGTACGGCCCCGTGCCCGTGATCGCAGCCCTGCATGGCGCGGTGGTCGGCGGCGGCCTGGAGCTGGCGAGTGCCTGCCACATACGGGTCGCCGACGAAAGTGCTTTTTACGCCTTGCCTGAAGGCTCGCGCGGCATCTTTGTGGGCGGCGGCGGCGCGGTGCGCATCCCGCGCCTGATAGGCACGGCCCGCATGACGGACATGATGCTGACCGGCCGCGTCTACAACGCCCAGGACGGCGAACGCATAGGCCTGGCGCAATACCTGGTGCCGCAAGGCCAGGCCTTCGACAAGGCGCTGGAGCTGGCCGCACAGGTCGCGAAAAACGCGCCGCTGACCAACTACGCCCTGATGCACGCCTTGCCGCGCATCGCCGAACAGCCGGCCGACCAGGGATTCTTCACCGAGGCCCTGATGGCCGCGGTGGCGCAAAGCGCGCCCGAGGCCAAGGACCGTGTGAAAGACTTTCTCATTGGCAAGGCCGCCAAGGTGAAGAAAACCTGATCCCGCCGGTGGGCGCTGCGCGAAGGGCCCGGCGAGAAGAGACGCCAAAACAGAAAACAGAAGAGACAAGAGACAAAGAGACCATCATGAGCGCCCCCAAATTCCGCCCCCTGCGCTTTGGCGTGACCCGTGCCGTGCTGCGCGAAGGCCGGCCCGGCGTCCGCTACCTTCGTGCCGACCAGGACCTGAAAGACTACCCCGCCCGCATCACTGACAAGCTTCAACATTGGGCGCAGGTTGCGCCTGAGCGCAGCTTCATGGCGCGGCGCGAAAAGCTGGCTGATGGAAGGACCGGCGAGTGGCGGCACCTCAGCTACGCCCAGGCCTGGGCGGCGGCGCGCAGCATCGCCCAGGGATTGCTGGACCGCGGCCTCAGCACCGAGCGGCCCGTGGTGATACTGTCCGAGAACGGCCTGGAGCACGCGCAGCTGGCCCTGGGTTGCCTGGTGGCCGGCGTGCCCTTTGTGCCCGTGTCGCCGCCGTACTCGCTGGTCAGCCAGGACTACGACAAGCTGCGCCACGTCATCAAGACCGTGACTCCCGGGCTGGTGTTTGCCGCCGATGCGGAACGTTACGGCAAGGCCATACAGGCCGTGCTGGAGCCCGGGGTCGAGGTGCTGCTGGGCGCGGGGCAGATCGAGGGCCGCGCCAGCACGCGCTTTGCGGACCTGGCCGCCACACCGGCGACGGACGCGGTGGACCGCGCCATGCAGGCCACCGGGCCGGACACCATCGTCAAATTCCTGTTTACCAGCGGCTCCACCAAACTGCCCAAGGCGGTGATCAACACGCAGCGCATGTGGTGCGCCAACCAGCAGCAGATGGCGCAGTCCATGCCGGTGCTGGCAGAGCAGCCGCTGGTGCTCGTCGACTGGCTTCCGTGGAACCACACCTTCGGCGGCAACCACAACTTCGGCATGGCGCTGTTCCATGGCGGGACGCTCTATATCGACGACGGAAAGCCCACGCCCGCGCTCATGCACGAAACCCTGCGCAACCTGCGTGAGATCGCCCCTACGGTCTACTTCAATGTGCCGACAGGTTTTGAAGCCATCGCCAACGCCATGAAGACAGACGCGCAACTGCGGCGCAATCTGCTGTCCCGGGTCAAGATGTTCTTCTACGCCGGCGCCGCGCTGGCCCAACCGGTGTGGGACAGCCTCTATGAATCGCAGGAACAGGAAATCGGCGAACGCATTGTCATGGTGACCGGCCTGGGCATGACCGAGTCCGCGCCGTTTGCGATTTTCGTGACCAGCCCCGAGGTGAAGAGCGGCGACCTGGGCGTGCCCACGCCCGGCATGGAGCTCAAGCTGGCCGACGTGGACGGCAAGACCGAGGTGCGATACAAGGGCCCCAACGTCACCCCCGGCTACTGGCGTGCGGGCAAAGAGACGGCGGAAGCTTTTGACGAAGAGGGTTTCTTCTGCACCGGTGACGCTGTCAAATGGATTGACGAGGGCAACATTCACCTCGGGCTCAAGTTCGACGGGCGCATCGCCGAAGACTTCAAGCTCGCCACCGGCACTTTTGTCAGCGTGGGCCCGTTGCGCGCAAAAATCGTCGCGGCAGGGGCGCCCTATGTGCAGGACGTTGTCCTGACGGGCATCAACCTCAAGGAAGTCGGCGCGCTGGTTTTTCCGACACCCGCGGTGCGCGCGCTGGCCGGGCTTGCGCCCGAGGCGCCGATGCGCGAGGTGCTCGAGTGCGAACAGGTGGTCGCGCATTTCCAGGACATGCTGGACAAGCTTGCGCAGCACGCCACCGGAAGCGCCAGCTGCATAGGCCGCCTGCTCCTGATGCACGAGCCGCCTTCATTCGACAAGGGCGAGGTCACCGACAAGGGCTCCATCAACCAGCGCGCCGTGCTCACGCACCGCGAGGCGCTGGTGGCGGCCCTGCATGACGACACCGCGCATCCCATCCTCAAACCCGCCATACGCTGAAACCACGAACCCCACCACCATGCAATCCAAAGGATTTTTCTCCGCTTTCAACGACGTCTGGATACTGGCCGGCATGCGCACGCCCATGGTCGACTACTGCGGCGCCCTCGGCCACATATCGCCCACCGACCTCGGCATCAAGGCCGCGCGCGCCGTGCTGCAGCGCTGCGGCGTCAGCGCCGGCGATATCGACTCGGTGATTGCCGGCAACATGGCGCCCGGCGATTTTGAGCAATTCATGCTGCCGCGCCATATCGGCCTGTACGCCGGCGTGCCGGTGGAGGTGCCGGCCATCATGGTGCAGCGCATCTGCGGAACGGGATTCGAATTGTTCAGGCAGGCGGGCGAGCAGATCCAGAGCGGTGCGGCCAACGTGGCGCTGGTCGTCGGCGCCGAAAGCATGACGCGCAACCCGATCGCCGCTTTCGAGCACCGCACCGGTTTCAAGCTCGGCGCGCCGGTCGGCTTCAAGGACTTCATGTGGGAGGCCCTCAGAGACTCGGCCGCCGGCATCGACATGATCCAGACCGCCGAAAACCTCGCGAAGAAATACGGCATCACGCGGCAAGAGGTCGATGAATTTGCATCAAGCTCTTTCTCCAAGGCCGTGGCGGCCCGTGAAGCCGGCTTCCATGCGGGCGAAATCGTGCCGGTGGTCAGCGAGAAGTTCGATCTCACCGGCTATGCCTCGCGCGGCATCACTTTGCAGGGCAAGATTACGGAAGTCGCGCAGGACACCCACGCGCGGCCGTCCCCGGTCGAGGTGCTGGCCAAGCTCAGGGTGGTGCATCCCGGTGGTGTGCAGACCGGCGGCAACAGCGCGGCGCTGGTGGACGCAGCCGCGGCGGCTGTGGTGGCCTCAGGCGCCTATGTGAAGACCCGCAATGAAAAACCGCTGGCCCGGGTAGTGGCCGCCGCGGTGGTGGGTGTGCCACCCGAGATCATGGGAATAGGCCCGGCCCCCGCGATCCGCTTGCTGCTGGAGCGCTGCGGTCTGACGCTGGACCAGATCGGCCGCTTTGAAATCAACGAGGCCCAGGGCGCGCAGACGCTGGCGGTTGCGCGCGAGCTGGGCCTGGACCTGGCCAGGCTCAACGTCAACGGCGGTGCGATCGCCATGGGGCATCCGCTGGCCGTGACCGGTGTGCGGCTCACGGTCACCGTCGCCCGGGAAATGCAACGCGCGGGTGTGCGCTACGGCATTGCCTCTGCCTGCGTGGGCGGCGGCCAGGGCATTGCCCTGCTGCTTGAAAACCCGGAGGCGAACTGACATGAACATTCAAGGACTCGCGGCACTCGTTACCGGCGGTGGCTCGGGGCTGGGCGAAGCTACGGCACGGGAACTGGCGCGCCTGGGCGCCAAGGTCGCCGTGCTGGACATCAACCTTGCCAACGCGGAAAAAGTCGCCGCCGACATCTGCACGGCCCAAGGCGCGGGCGCGGCACTGGCCTGCCACTGCGACATCACCGACAGCGCCAGCGTACAGGCTGCACTCGACAAGGCGGCTGGTGCGCACGGCCCGGCCCGCATCCTGATGAATATCGCCGGCATAGGCACAGCCAAGCGCATCGTGGCCAAGGACGGCACGCCGGCGCCGCTGGAGGACTTTGCCAGGGTGGTCACCATCAACCTGGTCGGCAGCTACAACGTGAGCCGGCTGTTCGCGGCCGCCTGCGCCAAGCTCGCTCCGCTGGAAGATGGCCAGCGCGGCGTCATGATGTTCACCGCATCGGTGGCCGCCTTCGACGGCCAGGTCGGGCAACAGGCCTACAGCGCCTCCAAGGCAGGCCTGGCCGGCATGACGCTGCCCATGGCGCGCGACCTCGCGCAGCATGGCATCCGTGTCTGCACGGTGGCGCCTGGCCTCTTCGCCACACCGCTGATGGCGCAGCTGCCCGAAGCCGTCCAGGCTTCGCTGGCTGCCAGCATTCCCTTTCCACCGCGCCTGGGCAAGCCGCAGGAGTTCGCGCAGCTGGCGGTGCACATCGTGAACAACGACCACCTGAACGGCGAAGTCATACGCCTGGACGGTGCGCTGCGCATGGCGCCAAGGTGAGCCGCATGGAAAAAACCATTGTTTATGAAGTGAAGGTTGCGTTCGGCGACTGCGATCCTGCGGGGATCGTGTTCTTCCCCAATTTCTCGCGCTGGATGGACGCCGCATCGCTGAACTTTTTCATGGCCTGCGGCGTGCCGCCCTGGCGGGAACTGGTCAAGACCACCGGCATCGTCGGCACCCCGCTGCTGGAGATCAACACCAAATTCAGCCAGCCCGCCACCTACGGCGAGACCTTGCGTATCCACACCAGTGTGGAGGAATGGCGGGACAAGGTGTTCATCCAGCGGCATGTGATCCGCCGCGGCGAGGATTTGATCTGCGAAGGGCGGGAAACGCGCGCCTTCTGCATACGCCACCCCGACAAACCCGACCGTATGAAGGCCATTGCCGTGCCCCCGGACATACGCCGCCAATGCAGCTGAAGGAATGTGACTGACGCGTCCGGAGATGTCCGGCGCCTCGCGGATTTTGCTTTTCGACCCGTGGACTTAACTACAAGGAGACATCTCATGCAAACACGTCGTCATTTTGTGCAGAGCGCAGCGGCGCTTTCCGCGGCCGCTCTAGCGCCTTTCCCGGCTCTGGCCGCGCCGCTCGAACTGGTCAAGATTCTTTACGGCTTTCCGGCCGGCAGCGCGGGCGACATCTGCGCGCGCCGTGTGGGCGACCGCCTTGGCGGCACAGCCTATTCCAAAAATAACGGCATCGTGGACACCAAGACCGGTGCCGGCGGCCGCATCGCGCTGGAGGTGCTCAAGACGGCGCCGGCGGACGGATCGGTGCTGGCGATGAGCCCGTTCTCCTGCCTGTCGCTGTACCCGCACATCTACAAAAAACTGTCCTACGACCCGTTCGCGGATTTCGTCACGGTGGGCACCGCCTCCATGATTCACCATGGGCTGGCCGTCGGGCCGCTGGTGCCGGCCTCGGTCAAGACCGTGCAGGATTTTCTCGCCTGGGCCAAGGCCAACCCCAAGGACGCGAGTTACGGCTCGCCCGCCGCGGGCTCGACCCCGCACTTCATCGGCGCCTTGCTGGGCCTGAACAACCACGTGGAGCTCAAGCACGTGCCCTACCGCGGCTCGGTGCCCGGCGTGACCGATGTGGTCGGCGGCCAGCTCGCTGCGATGGTGACGCCGCACGGTGACTTCATTCCCAACCACAAGGCCGGCAGGCTGCGCATCCTGGCCACCTCGGGAAAGCAGCGTTCACCCTTTGTGCCCGAGGTGCCGACCTTCGCCGAACAGGGCTTTGCCGACCTGACGGTGGAAGAGTGGTTCGGTTTCTACGCGCCCGCCAAAACACCGGCCAACATGGTTGCCGCGGCCAACGCCGCCATCAATGCCGCCATCCAGGACAAAACCGTTATCGAGTCGCTCACGGTGGTGGGGTTGATTCCCTACGGCGGCACCGCGGAGGACATGGCCGTCAGCCAGAAGCGCGAGTTCGAGCGCTGGGGACCGCTGATCAAAAAAGTCGGCTTCACCGCGGAGTCCTGATGTCCCGCGGCGCGTGGCCGCCCTGGGCCGCCCGCCGGACGCGTTGGCATAATCAGGGCTCTACCGGCCACATGCCCGTGCAGCAGTGTTGCCCGATAACGAAAGCGCCCTGATTCCCTATGCCAGCGTCGTCCAAACTCGCCCTCGCCCCAGCGATAGAGGAGGTTGATACCTCTTATCTCGAAACCTTGATGGGCTACAACGCCACGCGTGCTTCCCTCAAGGTCATTGAGCTGTTCAGCAAGCGCATGGCGGTCTACGACTTGCGGCACGTGGACTTTTCCATCCTGTCGCTGATCACGCACAACCCCGGCATCACCTCGCGCCAGCTGTGCGGCGCGCTCAGCATCCTGCCGCCCAACCTCGTCGGGAAAATCGTCACGCTGGAAAAGCGCAAGCTGGTGCACCGCAAGCCGCACCCGCAAGACGGCCGCGCCGTGGGGCTTTACCTCACTGCCGAAGGTGAAGCGCTGATGCGCGACGCGGAGAGCACCGCCGTCGACCTTGAAACCGAGGCCACCCAGCGTCTGAGCGCTGCGGAAAAGAAGACGCTGATGCGCCTTCTGCAAAAAATCTACCGTTGAGCTGCGCGGCCCCGTTTAGACATTGAACAGGCTCTTAGATCCCGGCCTGGATCCAGGCCGCCGCCTTCTCCGCGATCATCAACGTCGGTGAATTGGTGTTGCCGCTGGTGATCAGCGGCATCACGCCAGCATCCACCACGCGCAGGCCGCGAATGCCGCGCACCCTGAGGTGCGAGTCGACCACCGCCATGGGGTCATCGTCACGTCCCATTTTGGTCGTGCCCACCGGGTGGAAGATGGTGGTGGCGATGTCGCCGGCCAGCCGCGTGAGCTCCTCGTCCGTCTGGAACTGCACGCCCGGCTTGAACTCCTCGGGCTGGTATTTGGCCAGCGCACCCTGGCTCACGATCTTGCGCGTCACGCGCAGCGAATCGGCCGCCACCTGGCGGTCCTCGGCCGTGCTCAGGTAGTTGGGCGCGATGGCCGGCGCGTCCTCGAATCGACCGCTCTTGATGTGCACCGTGCCGCGGCTGGTCGGGTTGAGGTTGCAGACGCTGGCGGTGAAGGCGTTGAAGCCGTGCAGCGGCTCGCCGAAAGCTTCCAGCGACAGCGGTTGCACGTGGTACTGGATGTTGGGATAGGGCTGGTCGGGCGAGCTGCGCGTGAACGCGCCCAGCTGCGAGGGCGCCATGCTCATGGGGCCGGTCTGGCGCAGCGCGTATTCCAGCCCGATGCGCGCCTTGCCCCACAGCGAATTGGCCATGGTGTTGAGCGACAGGCCCCAGCGCTTGTCGCCGTGCACCTTGTAGACCGAGCGGATCTGCAGGTGGTCCTGCAGGTTGGCGCCCACGCCGGGCAGGTCCTGCAGCACGGGGATGCCGTGCTGCTGCAGCAGGGCCGCCGGGCCTATGCCCGAGAGCTGCAGGATTTGCGGCGAGCCAATGCTGCCCGCGCACAGAATGACTTCACCCATGGGGCCGGAGTCACGCGTGGCGCGCGCCGTGACGCGCTCCGTGCCGGCCCACACCTCCACGCCGGTACAGCGCTGGCCGCCGTCGGCCTGCGTCTCTATCACCAGCTTGCAGACCTGGGCGTTGTTCCACAGCTCGAAATTGGGGCGCGCGTAGCAGGCGGGCCGCAAAAAGGCCTTGGCGGTGTTCCAGCGCCAGCCGCTTTTCTGGTTGACCTCGAAGTAGCCCACGCCCTCGTTGTCGCCGCGGTTGAAGTCGCCGCTGGCCGGTATGCCGGCCTGCTGCGCCGCTTCGGCGAAGGCGTCCAGGATGTCCCAGCGCAGGCGCTGCTTTTCGACACGCCATTCACCGCCGGCATTGCGGTGGCGCAGCACCTTCTGGTAGGGCTGGCTCTTGTCCGCCATCAGCTCGGGCGCCGTGCCGCGCGCGCCGTGCATCGCGTCGGCGCCCTTGTGGTGGTCCTCGTGCAGCTTGAATTGCGGCAGGGCATTTTCCCAGCGCCAGGCCATGTCGCCGGTCAGCTGGGCCCACTGGTCGTAGTCGCGCGCCTGGCCCCGCATATAAATCATGCCGTTGATACTGGAGCAGCCGCCCAGGGTCTTGCCGCGCGGATAGCGCAGCGCCCGGCCGTTGAGCCCGGCGTCCGGCTCGGTGTTGTAAAGCCAGTCGGTGCGCGGGTTGCCGATGCAGTACAGATAGCCCACGGGGATGTGGATCCAGTGGTAATCGTCCTTGCGGCCCGCCTCGATCAGCAGCACGCGCTTGGATGCGTCGGCGCTCAGGCGGTTGGCCAGCAGGCAGCCCGCGGTGCCGGCACCGATGATGATGTAGTCAAAAACCTGGCTCTCGTCTTGCATGGGTGCTTTGTCTCTTTGTTCGGCGCTTGTTCTGGGGATGCCGGGTATTGGGGCGGCGCATGCCGCCTGCCGCATGGTGCCAGCCCAGCCTAACGCGGGGCTGACCGCTAGGCGTTGGCCGATTGTGGCAAAACCGCAGCGGCTGGACGGCGGGGATTACCCGCTGGGCTTTCGAATTGCTCCTTCCCCCGCTGGGGGAAGCTTGGCCTGTCCTGAGCTTGTCGAAGGGGGATGGGGGCCGGCGGCGGTTGATACTTCGCAGTACGGAGTTGAGGTCGCTGGCCCCCACCCCCGCCCTCCCCCAGCGGGGGAGGGAGTAAGAAGGAGGCGCGCGGATGAGAGACGAATCCCGATGTAGGACCAAGGCGACAGCAGTGGCGAGCGGGCTGCAACGGCGTTTTCAGCAGTTACCATGCAACTTTGTGTTTCGTACATTGCAAACTGCCGCCTTGCGCCGGCTTGAATGAATGCTTATGGAAGACTCCACGCCTCGCATCGAACAGCAGGACACGCCGCAAGGCCGGCTGTTTGTCGTGCAGGGTGCGTGGACGGCCGCGGGCCTCACCGGCGAGCGGGTCTGGGAGGCGTTGACGGCGCAACTCCAGGGCCTGGGCGATGCCTCCGGGTCCCAGGCGGGATGGAATCTGGAACAGGTGCGAAAACTCGACCACCTGGGCGCCCAGGTGCTGTGGAACTACTGGGGCCGCAACTGGCCAGCCCAACTGAAGGCGGAGCCCAACCAGCGCGCCGTGCTGGAGACCGTCGCCAAATTCAGCACCGAGCCGCCCAAGCGCCAAAAGCCCGGCTGGAGCCAGCCTTTTATCCTGCTGGGCATCCGGGTGCTGCAGCTGGTGGACCACCTCAAGGGCCTGGTGCGATTGATCGGCCAGTTGCTGCTGGACGTCATCCGCCTGGTCCGGCGTCCCCATGAAGGCCCCTGGCGCGACCTGTCCGGCCATCTGTTCCACATCGGCGCCACCGCGCTGCCCATCACCGCGCTGGTGGGCTTTCTGATTGGCGTCGTGCTGGCCTACCTGATCTCGCAGCAGCTGCGCCAGTTTGGCGCCGACGCTTTTATCGTCAACATCCTGGGCATCTCGCTGATCCGCGAACTCGGGCCGGTGCTGGCCGCCATCCTGATCGCGGGCCGCAGCGGCTCGGCCATCACCGCGCAGATCGGCGTGATGCGCGTCACCGAGGAACTCGACGCCATGCGCGTCATGGGCATCGCGCGCGGCTTTCGCCTGGTCATGCCGCGTGCGCTGGCGCTGGCCGTGGTGATGCCGCTGATCAGCGTCTGGACCACGATCGCCGCCTTGCTGGGCGGCATGCTGGCCGCCGACATTTCCATGGACGTCACGCCGTCCTACTTCGTCAACTCGCTGCCGGCCGCGGTGGATGTGGCCAACCTCTCGCTGGCCACCGGCAAGTCGGTGGTGTTCGGCGTGCTGATCGCGCTGGTCGGCTGCCACTACGGCCTGCGCGTCAAGCCCAACACCGAAAGCCTGGGGCAGGGGACTACGGCGTCTGTGGTGACCTCGATTACGGTGGTGATCCTGGTTGATGCCTTGTTTGCTGTCTTATTTAAAAGCGTCGGCATATGAATAGGGCCCCCCACGCTCGCCCACTGCGTGTGGCTCCCTGCCCCCCAAGGGGCGCATTTTCCTTGGGGCGGCCCGGCGGAAAATCGAATTCTTCAAAACGCCTGCGGCGCTTTTCCTATGAGTAGCCCCATCGTCGACATCAAAAAGCTCTGGACCGTGTTTCCCAACGGCGAGAAAAAGGCCGTGGTGCACAAGGACCTGGACCTGCGCGTCGAGCGCGGCGAGGTGCTTTCCCTGGTCGGCGGTTCGGGCACCGGCAAGACGGTGCTGCTGCGCCAGATGCTGGGGCTGGAAAAACCGACCCAGGGCGAAATCACCGTGCTGGGCCGGCCGGCGGCCGAGCTTGGCAAGCAGGGGGCGGCCAGCCGCGTCGGCATGCTGTTCCAGCAGGGTGCGTTGTTCTCGGCTTTCACCGTGCTGGAGAACATTGCCTTTCCGCTGCGCGAACTCAGGACCCTGCCGCGCGCGCTGGTCTATGAGGCGGCCATGGTCAAGCTGCAGATGGTGGGCCTGGGCCCCGACGCGGCCGACAAGATGCCCAGCGATCTTTCGGGCGGCATGATCAAGCGCGTGGCGCTGGCGCGCGCCCTCATCATGGACCCGCCGCTGCTGCTGCTCGATGAGCCCACGGCCGGGCTGGACCCGGAAAGCTCCGACAGTTTCGTCTCGCTGTTGCGTTCGCTGCACCGCGACATGGAACTCACGGTGGTGATGGTGACGCACGACCTGGACACGCTGTTCGAACTCAGTACCCGCATCGCGGTGCTGGCCGAGCAGAAGGTCATCGTCAACGATGTGCCCAAGGAGGTGGTGGCTTTCTCCCACCCCTTCATTCACGAATTTTTCCTCGGCGAAAGGGGCCAGCGCGCAATGGAATTGCTGCGTGAATACCCTTTTACTGTTTAGAAAGGCTTCGATATGGAAAACAAAGCCCATGCCATGGCCGCCGGTTCGTTTGTGCTGGTGGTCACCGCCTTGCTCGCGCTGCTGGCCGTCTGGCTCACGCGCGACAACACCCAGCGCGACCTTTACGACATGAGCACCAGCGAGACCGTGTCCGGCCTTCAGCCGCAGGCGGCGGTGCGTTTTCGCGGTGTGCCGGTGGGCAAGATCGAACTCATAGGTTTTGACGCCAAGGTCAAAGGCAACGTGCTGATCCGCGTCTCCATAGACCGCGGCGCGCCCGTCACCAAGTCCACCTTCGCCACGGTTGCCTCGCAGGGCGTCACCGGCCTGGGCTTTATCCAGCTCGACGACGACGGCAAGTCGGCAGAGCGCCTGGCCGTCAACGATGACGATCCGCCGCGCATCCCGCTCAAGCCCGGCGGCCTGGACAAGCTGCTCAAACAAAGCGAGGTGATCTTCAACCAGGTCGAGGAAGCCAGCACGCGGCTCAACAAGCTGCTGTCGGACGAGAACCAGCAGGCCGTGACCGCGGCGGTCAAACAGCTTGGCGACGCCGCCGGCAGCATGGACCGCGTGGCCAAGGGGCTGGAGCCCACGGTGGCGTCCCTGCCGGCCCTGTCGCGCGACACCACGGCCACGCTGAAGTCCGTCAAGACGGCCGCGGACGACATCAGCACGACCGCCACCCGCCTCAGCGAAAAGGGCGGTCCGCTCGACAAACTGTCCGAAGGCGGCACCGCGCTCGCCGCGGGCGTCGAGACCTTCAGCGCCGGAACGCTGCCCAAGCTCGGCGAGGTGGCCGACGAAACCGCACGCGCCATGCGCCAGATGCGCCGCACTGTGAGCGCCGTCGACGACAACCCGCAGTCGCTGATCTTCGGCAACGGTCCGCCTGTGCCCGGCCCGGGCGAACCCGGCTTTTCCGCCTCTGGAGTGAAAAAATGACGTCCACTTTTTCAAAAATCCCTTCGCGGGCCGCTGGCTTGCTGTGCGCGCTGCTGGCCGCCCTGGCGCTGGCCGGCTGCTCCGGCCTGCCCGACAAGCCCACGCGTGCCACCATGTACGACTTCGGCCCGGGCCCGACCGCCACCCTGCCCACCACGCGCCAGGCACCGCTGCCGCCGCTGGCCCTGGACGACATCTCCACCCCGGGCGGCGCACTCGACAACATGGCTGTGCTATACCGCCTGGGCTATGCCGACGCGCAGCAGCTGCGGCCCTATTCGCAGGCGCGCTGGAGCATGCCGCCCGCCCAGCTGGTGAGACAGCGCCTGCGCGAGCAGCTGGGCCAGCGCCGCGCGGTGTTCAATGCAGGGGCCAGCGTGGCGCTGAACCGCAGCCAGAACGCGGTGCTGCCCTTGCTGCTGCGCCTGGATCTCGAAGAGTTCAGCCACCTGTTCAGCTCCCCCACGGCCAGTGTCGGCCTGATACGCCTGCGCGCCACGCTGCTGGAGGTTACGCCTGCCGGCGAGAAGCTGGTCGGCCAGCGCTACGTCGTCGCGCAGCGGCCGGCGCCCAGCAGCGATGCGCCCGGCGGCGTCCAGGCCCTGACGGCCGCCACCGACGCGGCCATCGCCGAGATTGACCAATGGCTGCAGCAGACCCCCGCGCGCTGATGCGCGCCGCGCCATGAAAACGCTGCAAGAGCAACTGGACGCCGCCGGGCTGCAGGTGTTCGGGTGCTGCGAACGGTTGAGCGACTACGGTCCGGATTTGCTGCAGACCTCGCAGCTGCTGCAGGACTTCACGCCCGCCGAAGCCGACATCCTGGGTGCGTCCATGCTGCTGGTGCGCGCCGAGCCCGGCCAGGTGATGATCCGCGAAGGGGAGGCCGGCGACTGGATGATGCTGATCCTCAAAGGCACGGTCGACGTCACCAAGCGGCTGGAACGGCCGGCAGACGCCCAGGAGGCTGAAGACGCCGAGGCGGCGGTGTCGCGCGTGGCGGTGGTGCGCGGCGGCGCGGCGATCGGGGACATGTCCATGCTCGACAGCGAGCCCCGCTATGCCACCTGCACCGCCATCGAGGCGGTGGAGGCCGGTGTCTGGGGCCGCCACGAAATCGCCCTGCTGATCCGCGACCACCCCGGCGTGGGCGCCAAGCTGCTGGTCAAGATCACCCAGATGATGGCGCAGCGCCTGCGCAATACCAGCAACCAGTTGGTCAGAATACTTAGAAAACAAGCCGCCGCAGCCGCGGAAACACCGGCGCGCTGAAGCGCCCGCCCGCACTTCACACTCTCTTCACACAGGCGGCTCGGCCTCATCCTGCCTTCACACGCGGTTTGCAGACTCCCCTTCGTTGTTCAAACGAAAGGAAGCCATGAAACAAAAAATCGCCGCGTTGGCATTGGTGATCGTGCTGCTGGTCGTCGCGTTGATGAAAATCAGCGACGTGGTGCACGACCGCGAGACCTACCGCACCATCGCGATCCAGAGCATTGCCCAAAGCCTGGCCGGGTCACAGACGCTGACCGGCCCGCTGATTCACCGCGCCTGCACCGAAGAATGGGACGTCATCAGCGCCAGCAAGGAAGTGCGCAGCGAGCGCCGTGAGTTTGTGCTGGCCGCGGCGCCGGCCTCGCTCACGCTGCAGGGCGCCAGCAAGCTGGAGCCGCGGGCCCGGGGCCTGCATGCGACCCAGGCGTTCACCCTCAAAGCCAGCCTGTCGGCTGAGTGGACCGACCTGGATGCGCTCAAGCCCGTGGCGGAGCACACCGGATCGCGCATGAACTGCGGCCAGCCGCTGCTCATGATGGCGGTGTCCGACGCGCGCGGCATCCGCCATGCGAGTGTGAAGATCGGGGAGCAGCAGCTGGCGCTCAAGCCCGGCACCTTCTACGGCAGCCACCCGCGTGGCGTGCATGCGCCGCTGTCTCAAGCCTTGTTGCAGGCCGTGCCGCTGCAGGCGCAGATGGAGCTGGAGCTGGTGGGCACCGAGAGCATTTCGGTCGTGCCGCTGGGGGGCGACACGCGGGTGCAGCTCACGTCCAACTGGCCGCACCCGAGTTTCGGCGGGGAGTTCCTGCCGGTGGACCGCAAGGTCACAGCGGAGGGTTTTGAGGCCAGCTGGCGCGTGAGCTCGCTGGCCAGCACTGCGCAGCAGGACCTGACCCAGCGAGACCCGGCCAAGCGCAAGGCCGCCTGCCCGCCTTATAGCGGCTCGGCCAATGGCTGTGTGGAGGCTTTCAGCGTGACCTTTGTCGATCCCTCCAATACCTATGCGCTCAGCGACCGGGCCACCAAGTACGGCCTGCTGTTCATAGGCCTGACCTTTCTGGCGGTGGGCATGTTCGAGTTCATGAAATCGCTGCGCGTGCATCCCATCCAGTACCTGCTGGTCGGTGCCGCGATGAGCATGTTTTTTCTGCTGCTGGTGAGCCTGTCGGAGCACATGCCGTTTGAGAGTGCTTATGCGATTGCTGCGGCGGCTTGCGTGCTTTTGCTGACCTACTATGCCAGCCACATGCTGGGCCACTGGTCGCGCGGCCTGCCTTTCGGCCTGGGTATTGCGACGCTTTACGGCATGCTGTTCGTGCTGCTGCGCATGGAGCAGACCGCCTTGCTGCTGGGCGCCGTGGCGCTGTTCGCGGTGCTGGCCGCCGTGATGATGTTGACGCGGCGTGTTGACTGGTATGCGCGCTTCAAGCAGCCCGAAGCCGTGGCGAGGGTTGCCTGATGCGCGCGCCCGTAAGGCAGGGGCGCCTAGAAGTAAAGCTCAACCCGCAGGCCGGGCCGGGTGTTGCGAGCTACCATGCGGCCGCCATGCAGCTGCATGATCTGCCGCACAATGGCCAAGCCCAGGCCCGAGCCTTTGGTGTGGCCGTCGGGGCGCACGGTGGAAAAGAAGCGCTCGCCCAGCCGGGGCAGGGCGTAGTCAGCTACGCCGGGGCCGCTGTCCTGCACGGCGATGCGGTTCGGCCCGGCCTCCAGTGTGATCGTCGAGCCCTGGGGCGCGAACGAGCGCGCGTTTTCCAGCAGGTTGCTCAGCGCCAGGCCCAGCAGGCCGGGCTCCGCATGCACGTCGGCATGTTCCGGGCTGATTACGATTTCGACCGCATGCTGGGCCCGGCCGCCGGGTGCGACCTCAAGGGGCTTGAGGACGCCGGCCCAAGGAAGGCGCTCGCGCTCTACCTGTGCATGGCGCTGCTCCAGCTTCGTCAGTTCGAGCATGCGGTCCACCAGCGCCTGCATGCGGGCGGACTGGGCCAGTACCTGCCCCGAAAACTCGCGGCGCGCGTCTTCGGGGAGCTCGTCCTGCAGCAGCTCGCCAGCGCCGCGGATCGCCGCGAGCGGACTCTTGAGCTCGTGCGTCAGGGCGCGCACGTAATCTTCTATGTACTCGTGGCCCTCGAGCTTCAGGCGCATGGCATCGACTGCCATGGCCAGCTCGCCAAGCTCACCCGATATCTGCGGAACCGCGGGTTTTTCGCCCTGGCCGACGGCGTTGGCATAGCGGCGCAGCTTGCGAATGCTCCACACCACCCACAGCGTTACCGCCACGCCTATGCCCAGCGACAGCACCAGCAGCAGCGCGCCGCTTAACAGGATCTTGCGCTCGGCCCGGTCTATGAAGGCCTGTATCGTGGAGATAGGCTTGGCGACGGTCAGCACGCCGATGATCTTTCCGTCGCGCTGGACCGGCGCGGCCACATACATCACCGCGCTGCGGTCGTCCTGCTGCACTTCGCGGGTGGCGCGCGCGCCGTATTCGCCGCGCAGGGTGCGGGCCACGTCGCGCCATTGCGAGTAGTCCTGGCCGGTCGCAACGTTCTCCGAATCGAACACCACCTTGCCGCCGGCGTCGGTGACGTAAACGCGAAAGTCCAGCGACTGCTTGGCCAGGCCCCAGATCTTCGCGTCGATGGGCCGCCTGGCATAGTTGCGCACGTGGCCGGCAAAGCGGCCATCGGCCATGTTCCCGGCCGCCAGGTCGTCGCCGGCCAGCTCGGCCAGGATGTTGGCGGTGTCCACCATCATGTCTTCCATGACTTCGCGCACGCTGGGTTTCACTTCGACCATGAAGACGCGCAGCGTAAAAACCGCCGCCAGGCCGGTGACCAGGAAAAAGCCGAAGAGCAGGCGTATGCCTAAACGCATTTCAGCCGCCTTTGACGCGCTCTAGGTCAATGGAATAGCCCATGCCGCGGTGCGTGGTGATGCAATCGTGCCCGGGAGCGGCTTCCTGCAGTTTGGCGCGCAAGGTCTTGATGTGCGTATCCACGGTGCGGTCGGTGCTGTCCGTGCCGGCGCCCCAGACCGCGTTCAGCAGCTCATCGCGCGAACGGATGCGGCCCCGGTGGCGCAGCAGGTCCGCCAGCAGGCCGAATTCACGTCGCGTGAGGTTGAGCGGGCGGCCGTGCAGGCTCACTCGCTGGCCGGCGATGTCAAGTTCAAAAGGATTGCCCGCAGGCGCCGGGGCAGGGGCCGGCATGCGTGCGCGCCGCAGCAGGCTGCGCACGCGGGCCAGCAGTTCGCGCGGGCTGAAGGGCTTGCTCACGTAATCGTCGGCGCCCAGTTCCAGGCCCAGCACCCGGTCGATCTCTTCACCCTGGGCGCTGAGCACCAGCACCGGCAGGCTGCCGGCGGCGCGCAACTCGCGGCACAAGTCCAGGCCGCTGCCGTCGGGCAGGCCGACGTCCAGGATCACGGCATCGGGCAGCTGCCGGCTGATCTGGGCGCGCGCGTCGCCCAGCAGCAGGCTGTGGGTCACAGTGAGGCCGTCGCGCTCCAGCGTGTAGATGATGGAGCGGGCGATTGCCGGGTCGTCCTCCACCAGCAGGATGCGCGCACCAGCCATCGGGTTCAGGAACGGAGAATTGGGAACAACTTGCCCAGGCCGTCGGCCATCACTTCGACGGACAGTGCAGCCAGGATCAGCCCCATCAGCCGCGTCATGACGTTGATGCCGGTCTTGCCCAGCACGCGGGCAATCGGCTCTGCCAGTGAAAAACAGATGGCGGTGGCCAGGGCAATCACGATGCCGTAACCGACCAGCATGGACAGCTGCAGGGCCGTCTTGGCCTTTTCGGCGTAAATCACCACCGTGGACATGGTGGCCGGCCCGGTCAGCAGTGGAATGGTCAGCGGCACCACGGCGATGCTGGCGCCGCGCGCGGCTTTGGCCGCGCCGTCTTCCATTTCATTGGTTTGCGGCTTGGCTTCGGCAGGCTGCGCATTCAGCATGTTCATGGAGCTGATCAGCAGCAGCATCCCGCCGCCGACCTGGAAGCTCGCCAGCGAGATGCTGAAGAAGTCGAGGATCTGCAAGCCCAGCAGTGCACTGATGGCGATGACGAGAAAGGCGGTGAAGGACGCGACCAGCACGGTGCGGCGGCGCTGCTCGTCGGAAAAGTCCTGCGTGTAGTGGATGAAGAAAGGCACGATGGCCAGCGGGTTGACGATGGCCAGCAAAGTGACAAGCGGTTTAAAGTCCATCGTTACTCCCAAAAGGCAACCCAAATTTCAGCCAGGGCCGCGGAACCGGCTTTGCCGGGCCGCAGGCGCAGCGCCCCCGAGGGGCTGGAGCCTGCAGCTCCAAGCCTGCCCGCGCAGGCTTGGACAGGCGACAGAGGCGAAGCGTCTCGCGAGCCGCGGCCTGCAAGGCCTCGCGAAGTACACGCAGTGACGAGCGTGGGGGCATTACCTGCCTCCTGCTACATCCAGCAACGCGCCGGTGGTGTAGCCCGAATTGTCGCCGAGCAGCCAGACAATCGACGCGGCGACCTCGTCGGCGGTGCCAGGCCGCTGCATGGGTACCAACGGCGCGAGCTCGCGGGCCCGGTCGGGCAGGCCACCCGAGGCGTGGATGTCGGTGTCAATGATGCCGGGACGCACGGCGTTCACGCGTATGCCTTCGGTAGCGACTTCCTTGGCCAGGCCAACGGTGAAGGTGTCGATGGCGCCCTTGGCGGCCGCGTAGTCCACATACTGGCCCGGGCCACCCAGGCGCGCCGCGGCGCTGGACAGGTTGACGATGGCGCCGCCCGCGCCGCCGTGGCGGGTGCTCATGCGTTTGACGGCTTCGCGCGCGCAGAGGAAAGAGCCGAACACATTGATCTCGAACATGCGCCGCAGCCGCTCCAGGGTCATGGCGTCGACGCGGGTGGTGCGGTCCACCACGCCCGCGTTGTTGACCAGGCCGTCCAGCCGGCCCAGCTTGGCGTCCACTTTCTCAAACATCGCCAGCACCTGCGCCTCATCGGCCACGTTGGCCTGCACCGTGATGGCCTGGCCGCCAGCCTGGCGGATTTGCCGGACCACCTCATCGGCCGCCAGCGAGTTGCTCGCATAGTTGACGGCCACTGCCCAGCCCTGGCGCGCCGCCAGCAGGGCCGACGCCGCGCCTATGCCGCGCGAACCGCCCGTGATCAGAACAACTTTTGACAAACCGCACCTCCTGCAGAAAATGGCAATCCCGGGTAAAAACAAGGATTGGGCGGATCAATGTACCCTAAGCTGTATCTTGCGCAATGCCCGGCCGCCGGCGGCGCGGCCCACTCATCCACAGACACTGACGGAGACACTCTTGAGCACCACCGTGGACTACTATTTCACCCCGCAAAGCCCCTGGACCTACCTGGGCCATGAGCGCTTCGCGCAAATTGCCCGTGCGGCGGGCGCCACCGTGCGGGTGCTACCCATAGACCTGGGCGGCAAGGTGTTTCCCGTCTCTGGCGGCTTGCCGCTGGGCCAGCGGGCGCCGCAGCGCCAGGCCTACCGGCTGCTGGAGCTGCAGCGCTATTCGGACTACCTGCATGCGCCGCTGAACCTCAAGCCCAAGTACTTCCCGGTTTCCGGCGACGATGCTGCGCGCCTCATCATCGCCGTGGACATGCATGAAGGCACGGATGCCGCAATGAAAATCGGCGGCGCCATTTTCAGCGCCGTATGGGTGCGCGAGCGCCACATCGCCGATGAAAAGGTGCTGGCCGAGCTGCTGGCTGAATGCGACCTGCCTGCCGAACGGCTGGAGCAGGCCTTCAGCCAGGCGGTGCAGGAACGTTACGAGGCCAACACCCAGCAGGCGATTGACGCCGGCGTGTTCGGCGCGCCCAGCTATGTCGTGGACGGCGAACTGTTCTGGGGCCAGGACCGGCTGGACTTCGTCGAGCGCAAACTCAGGGCGGGCGCCTGAAGCGGCTGCTGACTCATCCACCACTCAACTTACGCCATCCTCAAGGAGCATCCCATGGGTCAATTCATCAATCTCACCGCCGCTGACGGTTTTGTCGTGCCGGCCTATGTCGCGCAACCCGAAGGCAAGCCGCGCGGCGGCGTCGTGGTGGTGCAGGAAATCTTCGGTGTCAACTCTCACATACGCGCCGTCACCGATCGCTTCGCCGCCCAGGGTTACCTCGCGGTGGCGCCCGCGACCTTTGAGCGCGTCAAGCCGGGCGTCGAGATGGGCTATAGCGAAGAAGACATGAAAGCCGGCTTCGAACTCAAAACTGCCGTCAGCGCCTTGCCCGGCGCCGGCGTGCTGCAGGACCTGCAAGCGGCGATTGACCACGCGGCCAAGGCCAGTGGCGGCAAGGTCGGCATCATCGGCTTTTGCTGGGGCGGCCTGCTGACCTGGCGCGCGGCCTGCCTGCTGGACGGCCTGTCGGCGGCCATTCCCTATTACGGCGGCGGTATCACGGCCGAGGAAGAAATCGCGCGCCAGCCCAAGTGCCCCGTGATGGCCCACTTCGGCGACCAGGACCACTGGATTCCCATGGAGGGCATTGAAGCCTTCACCAAGGCGCATCCCGAGGTCGAGGTGCACGTCTACCCGGCCAACCACGGTTTCAACTGCGACCAGCGCGGCTCCTATAACGAAGCGGCGGCCAAGCTGGCGCGAGAGCGTTCGCTGGCCTTTTTCGCCGCCAAGCTGGGTTGAACATGCGCGGCGTGTGGGCGGCCCTCGTCCTGGCGGCATGCGCCGGGCCGGGCTTTGCGGCCGACTATGCCGGGCCCTTGTTTGACGCGCACCTGCACTACAACGAGGAGGCGTGGAACGGAAACAACGGCCCCCATTCGCCGGCCGACGTGCTGGCGCGCATGCAGCGCAATGGTGTGAAAGCCATTGTTGCCAACTCGCGGCCTAACGACGGCACCAAGTCGCTGGCCGCGATGCCCGAAACGCGCAAGGCCGGCGTCACCGTTGTGCCTTTTATCCGTCTGTACCGCAACCGCGCCGACTACGACAACTGGTTTCGCGACGAGTCCATCTACGAGATGGTGCAGACCGAGTTTGGGCGGGGTGTTGTGGGAGACCAGGCTGGGCCCTACAAAGGCATTGGTGAGTTCCATCTCTACGACAGCGCCAATGCAAACGGCCCTGTGGCGAAAAAACTGATGCAGTTCGCCGCCAGGAACAAGCTCGCCGTGCTCGCGCATGTGGACGACACGGCGATTGATCTGTTGATGGCCCACGCGCCCGATGCCCGGCTGGTGTGGGCGCATACCGGCATAGGCGGCGCGCCCGTGGAGCGGGTCGACGCGCTGCTGGGCAAATACCCGCAGCTTATGGGCGAGCTGTCTTACCGGCCGGGCCTGACTTGCGACGCGGGAAAGCTGTGTCCCGAATGGCGCGCGTTGTTGCTCAAGTACCCGGGCCGCTTCATGATCGGTTCCGACACCTGGGTCAACCAACGCTGGCTGTACTACGACGAACTGATGAAGGGCTACCGGGCTTGGTTGGGCGATCTGCCGCCCGACGTGGCGCGAAAAATCGCCTGGGGCAATGCGGCTGGTATCTTCGGCATTGCCGAAAAATAGTCTCCCACCAGAAATGACCGGATCGATATGAATGACGACGAGAATCTTCAACCCAGCATGAGCCGCGGGACTGGCTTTGCCAGACCGCAGGCGGGCGGCCCCCTCGGGGGGCAGGGAGCTACACGCAGTGAGCGACCGTGGGGGCAATGATGTACCAACTTCATTTTTCTCCCAGCTCCGCCGCCATGGCGCCCCACATCCTGCTCCAGGAATTGGGTGTTCCCTTCGAAAAAGTCCTGGTTGACACCAGCACGGGCGCACACCGTTCGGAGGCCTACCGCAAGCTCAACCCCAACGGCCTGATCCCGACGCTGGTCGATGGCGATCTGGTGCTCTACGAAACCGCCGCGATCTGCATGCACCTGTGCGACATGCACCCTGAAGCCGGCCTGGCGCCCGCGTTGGGCACGGTGGAGCGTGCGCATTTCTACAAATGGCTGGTCTGGCTGACCAACACCCTGCAGTCCACCTTGATCATTTACTTCTACACCGACCGCTGGATGGATGCCGGCAACAGCGCGGGTGTGGCTGAGCTGAAGTCGCACGCCGAAGCCAAGGTCGGCCTGATGCTGGACCAGCTGGACGCGGAACTGGCCCGACTTGAGAAGACCCATGCACAGCCCTGGCTGCTGGGCGCGAAGTATTCGGCGGTGGACATCTACACGCTGACGCTGTGCCGCTGGACGCGTAATTTCGCGTCCCAGCCCGCGCGCGACCGCACGCACCTGGGTGCCTATTTGAAGCGCGCGCTGGCACGCCCCGCGGTGATCAAGGCTTTCGAGGCCGAAGGCCTGGCCCAGCCCTGGGTCTAACCCGGTCTTTGTAGCGGCTTGTAGGCCGCAGCCTGCGTAGGCGGGTTGTCGCGTTGCGCCTGCTCGATCTGCGCCACCAGCTTTTCCGGGTCGGTGTCTTCCTTGAGGATGCGAACCTCCGGGTCGGGGGTGTCGGCGCCCACTTTTTTGGCGATGCGTTCCAGCATCTGGATCATCTTGGTGTTTTCCTGCTCGGTCAGCAGGTTGATCTGCAGGTCGAGCTGGTTGCGCCTGTCGCTGATGCGCAACTCGTAGTTCTGGCTGATCAGGATGAAGGAGGACAGAAAAATCGCTTCGAGCGACACCACCAGCGTGAGGAAGGTGAAGGGGTAGGGGTCCCAATGCGCCAGCCCCGGCCATGTGTTGAAGGCAATCCRGCATGCGAATGCGGCCACGTGCAGCCATACAAAAGGCATGGAGCCGCAGAAGCCGGCGATAAAGGCCGCCATGCGGTCGGCGCGGCTGCGGTTGGCCAGTGCCATTTCTTCTACGCGGCGCATGGACTGCACGTTTTCGCGTGTGAGGTCGTCGGCGCAGACTTTGGGCGGGGTGCTTCCGTTAAGGCGGTTTTTCATGAGTCATCCTTTCGCCGGCGGCGCGGCCGGCGGGATCAGCGTTGCGCCAGGCCTCGTGAGAGGTAGAGCGCATCGGGCACCGCGGCACCGTTGGCTGTATTGTCGAAGACACACCATACCGAAGCGTCAGACGCCGCCGCGCGTTGGAGCCGGACAAGCAGCGCATCGAGTATTTCGGGCGCGTAGGCCGAGTAGTACATGCGCGGTGAACCGTGCAGCCGCACGTAGACCAGAGCCGGATCGCCGCCGGGCGCGCGGCCCGCGTCGAACAGCACCGGGTCGGCCAGCACGCGGGCGATTTTCAGTTCTTTCAGCAGGGTGTCGACGGGCGCCGTGAACCAGCTCGCGTGGCGCGGCTCCAGCGCAACGCCGCCGGCATGGCGCTGCCGCAGCCCGGCCAGAAAATCCCTGGCCGAGGCCGCGTCGAAAGCCAGGCTGGGCGGCAACTGCACCAGCAGGCAGCCGAGTTTCTCGCCGAGGCAATTGGCTTGCGCGAGGAAGGTGTCGAGCAGGTCCTCGCCGCCCCGCAGGCGTTTTTCGTGGGTGAGGGTTTTGGGCAGCTTGACCGAAAAGCGGAAATGCGCGGGCACGCTGGCAGCCCAGCGCGCATAGGTGGCCGGCTGGTGCGGGCGGTAAAAGGAGGAGTTGATTTCCACGGCATTGAAGCGCGCGGCATAACGCTGCAAGTGGCTGCCGCCCTCGGGAAATTCCGGCCAGGTCTCGCGCGGCAGGCTCCAGCCCGCGCAGCCCACCCGCACACCCGCTGTTTTGTCGGGATGCGTGCCGGGCTGCATGACGGCCTTGTTCCTGTTTGTCAGTACTGACCGCGCTGGCGCATGTCGCTGCGCAGGCGGTCCAGCTGGTAGCTGGCGTCGCGCACCGCGTAGCGGGCTTCTTCGATGCGCCGGTCCGAGCGCGCGAGCTGCTCGCGCAGGGTACGCTTGCGGTCTTCGGTGGTTTTGGCGTCGCGCAGTTCCGCCTGCATCTGGTCCTGCTCGCGCTGCAGCCGTGCCAGGGTCTTGCGGGCGTCCTGATCACGCCAGGCGATGCCGTGGATGTTGCGAAAGTTCTGGTCCATGGGCGCGGGGCAGACGCCTTCGTAGCTGTTGCCGGCCAGGCCTTCGTTGAGGGCGTTGGCAGGCTGGCAGTAGCTTTGCAAACCCTCGTTGCGGCCGGCGCGGTAGACGGCCACGTTCACGGGAATGCCGGCCTTGGCGCAGGATTCATAGTAGTCGGCGGCGCGGTCGGTGCGGCCGCGGCTGCCATCCTGCACGCCCAGCTGGCGCCAGTCGGCGGTGGCGCACTCGGCCGGGCTCAGGCTTTCGCAGCCGGCCAGCAGTGACAGGGCAGCCAGCAGGGCCAGCCAGGATGCCCTCTGCAGCACGGGGCCGGCGAAGGAGAAGCGGGTGAAGGCAACGAGCATGGGGTGTCTCCTTCGAACGGACCGTGAAATTCGGTGGGGCTAGCCGCGGGTTCGGGCGATGTATTGCTTGCGCCAGAACACCGTCCCGACCACGGCGACGATCAGGACCATCAAACCGGCGGTCCACCAGAAGCCGGTGCTGGTGTGAAGAAAAGGCATGAACTCGAAATTCATGCCGAAGAAACCGGTGATCAGGTTCAGCGGCAGAAAGATGGCGGTCAGCGCCGTCAGCGTGCGCATGATGTCGTTGGTGCGGTTGCTTTGCGCCGAAAAATGCATCTGCACAGCGGTTTCGGCGCTTTGCTCCATGCGGCGCACATGGTGGACCACGCGCTCTATGTGCTCCAGCACGTCGCGCGAGCGTACTTTGAGCAGCTCGCGTTCGCGCACCAGGGCGGGTGTGCCGCCTTCGGGCCAGGTCTCAACGGAGTCGATCCAGTCCTGCACGGCCGAGCGCTGGTCCTCGCAGATTTCGTCCAGCTGGTGCATGGCCAACCGCGCGTCGAGCACCGAGCTCCAGTTGGTAAAGCGTGTGCCGGGCCTGAGCAATTCGGACTGCCAATGGTCGAGCTGGCGCGTGAGTTCGCGCCGCAGTTCGAGGTAGCCGTCCACGATCTGGTTGACGATGCGCAGCATCATGTCGGCGGGGCTGGCGGGCAGCTTGACGCCGCTGGAGCGCGACTCGGCGGTGGTGGCATTCAACAGCCGGGACGCATAGGCATCGCGCACCGCGCAGTCGGCGGGATGCACCGTCAGCAGCAACTGGTCGAACACGGCGAAGCCGACCGGGCTGGTGTCTATGCGCTGCAGCACCGGCGGGCCTCCGCGTTTGGTGCGCGCCTGCAGCGGTTCCCCGGGCTGGTTGAGGTCGGTTTCGGTCTGGCTGGTGGCCAGTCGGCGGAACACCAGGATGTCGTACTGCGAGGTGTAGTCGTAGTGCGAGGGCAGCTGCTTGTTCAGCAGATCGGAGACATGCAGGTCCACCAGCTGGGCGCCGCACAGCAGCTGCAGGCTGGCCTGGATCTGGGGTAGCAGCACCTCGAACTCGCGGCGGCCGCAGGCGATCCACACAAACCCCTGCGCGGGCAACTTGGACGGCAAGGCGTCGGTCTCGACGACACCCTGGCTACCGGCGCTGATGTTGAAAACGCGCACCGCTCAGGCCTGGCGCAGCTTGCGCGCGGCATCGATGGCGAAATAGGTCAGCACGCCGTCGGCGCCGGCGCGCTTGAAGGCCAGCAGGCTTTCCATCATGACCGCGTCGTGGTCCAGCCAGCCGTTCTGCGCGGCGGCCTTCATCATGGCGTATTCGCCGCTGACCTGGTAGGCGAAGGTCGGCACCTTGAACTCGTCCTTCACGCGGCGCACCACGTCCAGGTAAGGCATGCCGGGCTTGACCATCACCATGTCTGCGCCTTCGGCGATGTCCATGGCCACCTCGCGCAGCGCTTCGTCGCTGTTGCCGGGGTCCATCTGGTAGACCTTTTTGTCGGCCTTGCCGAGGTTGCCGGCCGAGCCCACCGCATCGCGGAAAGGGCCGTAAAAGGCGCTCGCGTACTTGGCGCTGTAGGCCATGATACGGGTGTGGATCAGCTTTTGCGCTTCCAGCGCCTGGCGGATGGCGCCTATGCGGCCATCCATCATGTCGCTGGGCGCGACCATGTCCACGCCGGCTTCGGCCTGGCACATCGCCTGCCTGACCAGCATCGCGACCGTCTCTTCATTCAGGATGTAACCGTTGTCGTCGGGCAGGCCGTCCTGGCCGTGGGTGGTGAAAGGGTCCAGCGCAACGTCCGTCATCACGCCCAGTTCGGGGAAATTCTTTTTAAGCTCCCGCACCACGCGCGGGATCAGGCCGTCGGGGTTGGTGGCTTCTTTGCCGTCATAGGTCTTGAGCGAGGCGTCGACCACCGGGAACAAGGCCATCACCGGGATGCCCAGCTTCACGCACTCCTCGGCCACCGGCAGCAATAAGTCCAGGCTCAGCCTTTCTACGCCGGGCATGGAAGCCACCGGCTGCCGCTGCTGTTTGCCATCCACCACAAATACGGGGTAAATAAAGTCGCTCGAAGTAAGTGTGGACTCGCGTACCAGGTTGCGGGTGAAGGCGTCGCGACGCAGGCGCCGGGGGCGGCCAGCCGGGAAGGGGGCAAAGTTGGAGGCGTGAAAAGTCATGGGCAAATTGTGCCAAAGCTTTCCAAACACCCGGAAGTATTTGGGCAAGGCGCCGCGCCGTTTCAAGCTTTACAGAAAAGTTCTTAGATTGCTTAGGAAGTTATTGCCAAGGCCCTGCGCCCGTGGTTAGAATTGATACGTGTGGTTACCATTTGGTGACTGCATCCCGCTTTTCCTCCCTGAGCGGGGCCTTTGCGTGTGACAGCAAAAAGGCTTACCAGCCCGGCTGGCCTCGTGCCAACCGGGCATTTTTTTGCCCCGCGCATTCATAAATCCGCTGGCCGGGCGAATCGCGGCGTTGCGCGGTGCTCGCAATCCTCATGGACCGAAGTCCATTCCGGTTGATGCGCTCCGGGCGCCTTGCGCTTCATCCCGGCGCATCGCTAAATCCAATTGCCGGGCGAATTGCGGCGTTGCGCGGTGCTCGCAATCCTCATGGACTGAAGTCCATTCCGGTTGCTGTGCTCCGGGCGCCTTGCACTTCATCCCTGCAATTGAATTTCCCGACGCGCCGTACCGTGCGCGTACCTCTGACCTCTAGTTAAGTGGCATGCGGACTAAACTAGCTCCATGCTCTGGGTCAAATCACTTCATATCGTTTTTATCGCCAGCTGGTTTGCCGGGCTGTTTTACCTTCCACGCATCTTTGTGAACCTGGCGATGGTGCCGCCGGAAAGCGTGGCTGAGCGCGAACGCCTGGTGCTGATGGCGCGCAAGCTGATGCGCTTCACCACCATCCTGGCCGTGCCGGCGCTGGCTTTTGGCCTGTGGCTGTACCTGGGTTACGGCATAGGCCGCGGCCCCGGCAACGGCTGGATGCACGCCAAACTCGCCGTGGTGGTGCTGGTGATCGGTTACCACCATGCCTGCGGCCGCCTGCTCGCGAAGTTCGTCGCCAACCGCAATACGCGCAGTCACAAGTGGTTTCGCTGGTTCAATGAAGTGCCGGTGCTGCTCCTGCTGGCCGCCGTCATCCTGGTCGTGGTCAAGCCTTTTTAGGATCACAGCCGGGCATCGCAATGAAAAAGGAGCCCTCCAACCCAGCAGACGCGGGCGAACCGGCTTTGCCGGGCACCTCGCGTCGCCCCCTGCAAGGGGGGGAGGAACTACACGAAGCGAAGCGCAGTGAGGACGGCGGGGGTGTGCCAAATTCAAGGGGTGTGCATAAAACAGCTGCCTGGCCCCTCGCGCTGGCCGCCATCTGCCTGATTGTTTACGCCAGCCTTTACCCTTTCACGGATTGGCGTGACCAGGGCATCTCGCCCTTTCGTTTCCTGACGGCCCCGCTGCCGCAGTACTGGACCGGGTTTGACGTGGGTGCCAACCTGCTGGGTTATGCGCCGCTGGGCTTCCTGCTGGCGCTGTCGGCCCTGCGTAGCCGGCGCGTGTCCTGGGCCGTGACGGTGGCAGTGCTGGCCAGCGGCCTGCTGTCGCTGGCTATGGAGACCTTGCAAAGCTACCTGCCGGTGCGTATTCCCTCCAACGTCGACCTGCTGCTGAACACGGTGGGCGCCTGGCTGGGGGCCTGCTTTGCCTGGGCGCTCGAAAAAGCCGGCGTGGTGGACCGCTGGAGCCGCTTTCGCGCGCGCTGGTTTGCCCATGACGCGCGCGGGGCGCTGGTGCTGCTGGTGCTCTGGCCCATGGCCCTGCTGTTTCCGGCCTCCGTGCCCATGGGGCTGGGTCAGGTGTTCGAGCGGCTGGAGGCGGCTTTGGCCGATGCGCTGGTGGATACGCCTTTCCTGCAATGGATGCCGGTGCGCGACCTGGAACTGCAACCTCTGGTGCCCATCGCGGAGCTGATCTGCGTGGCGCTGGGCGCGCTGATTCCCTGCCTGCTGGGCTATTGCGTGATCCGCAGGCTGTGGCAGCGCGCGGCTTTTTCGACGGCGGCGGTCGCGGCCGGCATTGGCGCGTCGGCGCTGTCTGCGGCCCTGAGTTACGGGCCCGACCACGCCTGGGCCTGGCTGGACATACCGGTGCAAGTGGGCATAGGCCTGGCGGCCGTGCTGGCCTTGCTGCTGCTGGCCGTGCCGCGCCGCGCCGCGGCCGCGTTGGCGCTGTTGGCCCTGGCCATTCACCTGGGGCTGCTCAACCAGGCGCCCGCTGACCCCTACTTCGCGCAGACGTTGCAGACCTGGGAACAGGGCCGCTTCATTCGCTTTCACGGCGTGGTGCAGTGGCTGGGCTGGCTCTGGCCGTATGCGGCGCTGCTGTATGTGCTGGTGCGGCTCTCGGGCCGCGAACCGCGAGCCTGACCCGGCTCGCTGCCTTCTGCTACCATTGCCCGGCGATCTCCCTCAAGAGTTGCCGTAAGCGTTTACGTCAATCAACGCGCCTACCACCGCCGGCCATGCCGGGCGAGTGTTTTCCTTGCGGCCTGCCGGCTGCGGAAAAGGCGCCTTGACTGGACGGCTTACGGAAACATGTATGAACTCTTCGAAATCTTCATCGCGCACCCCCTTCGGTTTTGCCAAACTTCCCGCACACAGCGCGCGCTGGGTCACGCCCTTGTTGCTGTCCCTTTTCATGACCTGCATCGTCTCGCTCATCAGCACGCTCAAGGGCGTGGGCATGGCGCCCGGCGTCCTGCGCACCTGGCTGGGCGCCTGGGCCGTATCCTGGGTCATTGCCTTCCCGATCTCGCTGGTGGTTCTTCCCCTGGTGAGGAAGGCGACGGCTTTTGTCGTCGAAACCGCCTGAGCCCACGGAACATATCGACCACCACATCCTCTAAAGTCACGACATGCCTGAACACAATTCCAATTCTTACTACGAACGCCATATCTTCTTTTGCCTGAACCAGCGGGCCAATGGTGAAGACTGCTGCGCCGACCACCGTGCGCAGGAGGGTTTCGACCGTTGCAAATCGCAGGTCAAGGCCGCCGGGCTGGCAGGGCCCGGCAAGGTGCGGGTCAACAAGGCCGGTTGCCTGGACCGCTGCGCCGGCGGGCCGGTGGCCGTGGTTTATCCAGAAGCGGTCTGGTACACCTATGTGGACGCCAGCGACATCGACGAAATCGTCGAGTCACACCTGAAGAACGGCAAGGTGGTCGAGCGCCTGCTCACGCCCGCGCACCTGGGGCGCTAAACCTACCCGCCTTCAAGCTCTCAGAAAGTCCTCCGGTGAACTCCCAAACCCAAAAATCCATCATCCAGGGCCCAGCGGGCGCGCTTGAAGTCGCGCTGGACCTGCCCGCCGGCGCTTCGCGCGGCGTGGCGGTGATTGCCCACCCGCATCCGCTGTTTGCCGGCACCATGGACAACAAGGTGGTGCAGACATTGGCCAGGGCTTTTGTGCACTGCGGATGGACGGCGGTGCGCTTTAACTTTCGCGGTGTGGGCGGCAGCGCCGGCAGCCACGATGAAGGCCGGGGTGAGCTTGAGGATCTGCTGGCGGTGGTGGAGCATGCGGCGCCAGCCAGCGCCGCACTGCCGTTGGCGCTTGCGGGCTTTTCCTTCGGGGCTTTTGTCACCACGCACGCTTTCCAGCGCCTGAATGCCAGCCGGTCCGTCGAGAAGCTGGTACTGGTCGGCACGAGCGTGAGCCGGGCGCCGGCTGCGCCCATTGACGAGACCGCCCATCTCAAAACACTGGTCGTGCATGGCGAAGAGGACGACACCGTGCTGTTGTCGGCCGTCCTGGACTGGGCGCGCCCACAGGCACTGCCTGTTACGGTTGTCCCCGGGGGCGGCCATTTCTTTCATGGACAATTGCCCCTGTTGAAAAATCTGGTGGTCCGCCATCTGTCCTCGTCCCCAGCCTGACCCGCGCCGCCAGGTTTTTTGTTTCTAAATTCCTACTTTTCCAGCGATACCCCATGCACCTTTCATTCAAGGCTTTCCGCCCGGCTGCCGGTCTGCGCGCCTTCGCCGCCGCCCTCCTGGCTTTCTCCGCGGTGCTGCCCCAGGCGCACGCCCAGGTGCCGCAAGCGCCTGAAATCGCCGCGCGCTCGTATTTGCTGCTGGACGTCACCGCCAACCAGATCCTGGCCGCCAAGGACATCGATTCCCCGGTCGAGCCGGCCTCGCTGACCAAGCTGATGACCGAATACCTGGTATTCGACGCGCTCAAATCCAAGAAGATCGACCTGAAGCAGACCTTCGGCGTCAGCGAGCGCGCCTGGAAGATGCCGGGTTCGCGCATGTTCATCGACCCGAAAATGCAGGTGCCTGTCGAGGACCTGATCAAGGGCATGGTGGTGCAGTCGGGCAATGACGCGACCATGGCGCTGGCCGAGGGCGTGGGCGGAACCGCCGAGCATTTCGTGCAGCTCATGAACGAGCAGGCCAAGGCGCTGGGCATGAAATCGACGTCCTACAGGAATCCCGAGGGCCTGACCGAACCCGGCCACACCACCACGGCGCGCGACCTGAGCATCCTGGCCACACGCCTGATGACGGATTTCCCCGACTACATCGGCTACTCGGCCATCAAGAAGTACCGCTATCCCGGCACGCCGGCCGCCAACGACACCAACCGCAACACCCTGCTGTTTCGCGACCCGACGGTGGACGGCCTCAAAACCGGCCATACCGACGCCGCCGGCTATTGCATGATTGCGACCGCCAAGCGCGACTTCCCCAACCTGGGCGCGGCCGGCGCGCCGGGCGGGCGGCGCCTGCTGGCCATTGTGCTGGGCACGACCAGCGACAGCGCTCGCGCCAATGAATCGCAAAAACTGCTCAACTGGGGCTATACCGCCTACGAGGCCGTCAAGCTGTTTGACGCCGGCCAGGCCGTGGTCGCCCCGTCCGTCTGGAAGGGCAAGGCCTCCGCCGTGAAACTGGGCCGCCCCCAGGCCATCGTGGTGGCCGTGGCCGCCGGCAGCGCGCCCAAGGTCAAAACCCAGGTCGCTCGGCCCGATCCGCTGGTTGCTCCTTTTGCCAAAGGGCAGGCGGTCGGCACGCTCAAGGTCATGCTGGGCGACAACCCTGCGCCGGTGGCCGAGGTGCCCCTGGTCGCGCTGGAAGCGGTCGAAGAGGCCGGGATTCTGGGCCGTGCCTGGGATGCGATCCGGCTCTGGATCAAATAAGGCAGGTTGGCAATCATTCGGGAGTGTGCACTAACATTCTCGGCGATTTGAGTTCGGCGGGGCGTCAAAACCCCGAAAAGGCCTGCTGGCCTTGCTTGCGCGCGCAGGCATGGCCTAGCGCTTCCCGTCTTTTGCTTGAGCGTTTCCCCCAACCGGTTTATACTAGAAGGCTTTTCCGCTTTCACGGCGGGAAATATTTGTGCCCGTATCAACACGGTAAATTAGTTTTCAGACGTTTAGGGACGTTTTCAATGCCAACCATTAATCAGTTAGTCCGTCAGGGGCGCGAGGTCGAAAAGATCAAGTCCAAGAGCCCTGCGATGGAGAATTCCCCGCAGCGCCGCGGTGTGTGCACCCGTGTGTACACCACGACGCCTAAAAAGCCCAACTCCGCTCTGCGTAAGGTCGCCAAGGTGCGCCTGACCAACGGTTTTGAAGTCATCTCCTACATCGGCGGCGAAGGCCACAACCTGCAGGAACACAGCGTGGTGCTGGTTCGCGGCGGTCGTGTCAAGGATTTGCCCGGTGTGCGTTACCACATCGTCCGTGGTTCGCTCGACTTGCAAGGCGTGAAAGACCGCAAGCAGTCGCGCTCCAAGTACGGTGCGAAGAAGCCAAAGGCCAAATAAGCCAACCGGCTCGGGTTGTCTCTTTATTGAGGGCTCGTGCCAGAAGAAGTTGTCACGGAAGTCTGTGATAGTTCTTCAAACAGGTGTTTCACTCGCCCTGGCAGGTGTTTGAAACGAAGTGACCCAAGTGCAAATAGTTGCACCGGTCGAGTAAGTGAGGGTTTTGATAACTCTCGCGGTATTGCAAAGACAAGTTGTCTGGGCAATGCCAACTGAAGCAAAGAGGTGAAAAAATGCCACGTCGTCGCGAAGTCCCTAAACGTGAAATTCTTCCTGATCCGAAATTTGGCGATGTTGATCTCGCCAAGTTCATGAACGTGATCATGCAAGGCGGCAAAAAGGCCGTCGCAGAGCGCATCATTTATGGCGCGCTCGACTTTATCGAGAAAARGAACCCCGGCAAAGATCCGCTCGAGGCCTTCCACATGGCCATCGGCAACATCAAGCCCATGGTTGAAGTGAAATCCCGCCGCGTCGGCGGTGCAAACTACCAGGTGCCGGTTGAAGTGCGTCCCGTCCGCCGTATGGCCCTGGCCATGCGCTGGCTCAAGGAAGCCGCCAAGAAGCGCGGCGAGAAGTCCATGTCCCTGCGTCTGGCCAATGAGCTGATGGAAGCGACCGAAGGCCGCGGCGGCGCCATGAAAAAGCGTGACGAAGTTCACCGCATGGCAGAAGCCAACAAGGCGTTCAGCCACTTCCGCTTCTGATTTTCGATCGCAGTATTGCTGCGCTGAATTGAGGGGTTGCCGGCTGGCTTTGGGGTGTGAATCACCTTGATTGCCGGCGGTTCAGCCCCAATTTCTGCCAGCCGGGTGTCTTGCACAACATCATTCCCGGCCGGCAGACGCGTAGAAAACATGAGGGATGCCCGGATTGCGGGCAGTCTTTCAACGAGTCTTTGTTCGTAACCCCGAACTGAAAGTAATTTATGTCCCGCGCTACCCCCATTCAAAACTACCGCAACATTGGTATCTCCGCGCACATTGACGCCGGCAAGACCACCACCACCGAGCGGATCCTTTTTTACACCGGCGTGAACCACAAGATTGGTGAAGTGCACGACGGCGCAGCGACCATGGACTGGATGGAGCAGGAGCAGGAGCGTGGCATCACGATTACCTCCGCCGCCACCACCTGCTTCTGGCGCGGTATGGACACGTCCCTGCCCGAGCACCGCATCAACATCATCGACACCCCGGGCCACGTGGACTTCACCATCGAGGTGGAGCGTTCCATGCGCGTGCTTGACGGCGCCTGCATGGTGTACTGCGCCGTGGGCGGCGTTCAGCCCCAGTCCGAAACCGTCTGGCGCCAGGCCAACAAATACAAGGTTCCACGCCTTGCGTTCGTCAACAAGATGGACCGCACCGGCGCGAACTTCTTCAAGGTCGTTGAGCAGATGAAGCTGCGCCTGAAGGCCAGCCCCGTGCCCATGGTGATCCCCATCGGCGCCGAAGAAAACTTCACCGGCGTGGTCGACCTGATCAAGATGAAGGCCATCATCTGGGACGAAGCGTCCCAGGGCATGAAGTTCACCTACAGCGAAATTCCCGCTGAACTGGTGGCGACCGCCAAGGAATGGCGCGAGAAGATGGTTGAGGCGGCTGCCGAGGCGTCTGAAGAATTCATGAACAAGTACCTTGAAGAAGGCGACTTGACCGAAGACGAGATCAAGCTGGGTATCCGCACGCGTACCATCGCCAGCGAAATCCAGCCGATGTACTGCGGTTCCGCCTTCAAGAACAAGGGCGTGCAGCGCATGCTGGACGCCGTGATCGAATTCATGCCTTCGCCGGTGGATATTCCGCCCGTGAACGGCACGGACGAAGACGAAGCACCCGTCACCCGCAAGGCCGACGACGAAGAGAAGTTCTCCGCATTGGCCTTCAAGTTGATGACCGACCCATTTGTGGGCCAGTTGACCTTTGTGCGCGTGTACTCCGGCGTCCTGAAGAAGGGCGACAGCGTCTACAACCCGGTCAAGGGCAAGAAAGAGCGTATCGGCCGTATCGTGCAGATGCACGCCAACAACCGTGAAGAAGTCAGCGAAATCCGCGCCGGCGACATTGCCGCCTGCGTGGGCCTCAAAGACGTGACCACCGGCGAAACGCTGTGCGATCCCGATGCCATCGTCATGCTCGAGCGCATGGTGTTCCCCGAGCCCGTGATTGCACAGGCTGTGGAGCCCAAGACCAAGGCCGACCAGGAAAAAATGGGCATCGCCCTGCAGCGCCTGGCGCAGGAAGATCCTTCTTTCCGCGTCAAGACCGACGAAGAGTCCGGCCAGACCATCATCGCCGGTATGGGCGAGCTGCACCTGGAAATCATTGTCGACCGCATGAAGCGCGAATTCGGTGTGGAAGCCAACGTGGGCAAGCCCCAAGTGGCCTACCGCGAAACCATCCGCAAGACCGTGGAAGACGCCGAAGGCAAGTTTGTGCGCCAGTCCGGTGGTAAGGGCCAGTACGGCCACGTTGTGCTCAAGATCGAGCCCAACGAAGCCGGTAAGGGCATCGAATTCGTCGACGCCATCAAGGGCGGTGTGGTTCCCCGTGAATTCATCCCCGCGGTGGAAAAGGGTATCAACGAAGCCGTCACGTCCGGCGTGCTGGCCGGCTACCCCGTGGTCGACGTCAAGGTCACGCTGCACTTCGGTTCGTACCACGATGTGGACTCGAACGAACTCGCGTTCAAGATGGCTGCCATCTTCGGCTTCAAGGAGGGCTGCAAGAAGGCCGGCCCGGTGATTCTGGAGCCGATGATGGCTGTGGAAGTCGAGACGCCTGAAGACTACGCCGGCAACGTGATGGGCGACCTGTCCTCACGCCGCGGCATGGTGCAGGGCATGGAAGACATGGTGGGTGGCGGCAAGGCCATCAAGGCCGAAGTGCCCCTGTCGGAAATGTTCGGTTATTCGACCACGCTGCGTTCGATGTCTCAGGGCCGTGCAACGTACTCCATGGAGTTCAAGCACTACTCTGAAGCTCCGCGCAATGTGTCGGAAGCCATCATGGCTGCCCGCGCCAAGTAAGTAACGTCAGCTGCCGACCCATGCGGGCCGGCAGCTTTTTTTCTTGTCTGCGATTGTGTGCCGCTTTGTGCCCGTGCGAAGCGAACCAGCAACACAGTGCAGACGTTAAACCGTACACGGGCATGTTCTTTATCTGGAGAGAAAAATGGCAAAAGGCAAATTTGAGCGGACCAAGCCGCACGTCAACGTGGGCACGATTGGCCACGTGGACCACGGCAAGACGACCCTGACGGCGGCGATCACGACCGTTCTGGCATCGAAGTTCGGCGGCGAAGCCAAGGGCTACGACCAAATTGACGCGGCGCCCGAAGAAAAAGCGCGCGGCATCACCATCAACACCGCCCACGTTGAATACGAGACGGCGAACCGCCACTACGCCCACGTGGACTGCCCAGGCCACGCC